>NZ_NAAD01000010.1 GCF_002093115.1 Geothermobacter hydrogeniphilus
GCTGAAGCGAAAATTCGAGCGTTTGAGCACAGATTTCGGCTCAATTGCCGCCTCATAGCAGTGGCTATGGGGCAAAATGGAGCTGGGATATGGGCCGAACGCGCGGATTTGCAGCCAGTTCATGGATAGTCCGACAGCCTCCCAAGGAAAGGATGAAACAGGATGAGTTGGTTATCAGGTATTATCGGCGGCGGCATCGGTGCCATGCTGGGCGGACCATTCGGCGCCCTGATCGGCGCCGCCATCGGCGCTTCGATGGGCGGCGGCCAGACCCGGCCGCAGCTCGAAGGCGGCTACGCCGGCGGCATTCATCCTTCCCAGCAGAAGCAGATGCTCTTTTTCACCGCTGCCTTTTCGATGGTCGGCAAACTGGCCAAGGCCGACGGCCGGGTCTGCGATGACGAGATCGCCGCTATCCGCCGCATTGCCAGGGACGCCATGGGACTCGACGAGCAGACCCGCCGCTTCGCCATCGAGATTCTCAACCAGAGCAAACAGAGTCCCGAAACCTTCGGCGACTACGCCCGCCAGTTCGGCGAACTCTTCTGGCAGCAGCAGGACATGTGCCAGTTCATGATGAGTTTCCTGTTCGAGGTCGCCATGGCTGACGGCAACCTGCATCCCGAGGAGGAGCGGATGCTGCTGGAAGCGAAGCAGGCCTTCCGACTGCCCGACGCCATCTATCAGTCCCTCTACGCGCGCTACGTCGGCCGGCAGCGGCCGGGCAGTCTCGGCCTGGAGGAGCATTACCGGACCCTCGGCGTCAGCAGCGACATCAGCGATGCCGACCTGAAGAAGCTCTACCGGAAAAAGGTCGCCGAATACCACCCGGACAAGATCGAGGGCAAGGGCCTGCCGCCGGAGTTCATCAAGTTCGCCAACGACAAACTGGCGGAGATCAACGCCGCCTACGAAGCAATCTGCAAAGCGCGGGGCATCTGAGCGGAATTCAGCAGGGTCTTCCGCAACAGTCAGAATTCATCCCCCTGCCACATCTCCTGCTCGAAGCGAACCACCCGGTTGCGCCCCTGTTCCTTGGCCCGGTAGAGGGCAACGTCCGCAAACTTGATACAGTGCCACAAAGTCTGCGCATCGGCGGGAAATTCGCTGGCCCCAACGCTGATCGTCTTGCTGAGAACCTCACGGTCGAGAATGAAACTCGAGGCCTCCACCCGGGAGCGGATCTTTTCTCCGATCGCCTCGGTCTGCCCCGCCTCCACATCCAACAGAATCACCAGAAACTCCTCGCCCCCGAAGCGAACCACGATATCGGCCTGACGCACACACTGCCGAATCACCGCCGCAGTCTCTTTCAGCACCAGGTCTCCCATATGGTGACCATGCACATCATTGACCTGTTTGAAATAGTCGATGTCGCACATCAGCAGGCCTGCCAACCGGCCGCGGCGCCTCAGTCCGGCCACGATGCCCTCGGTGTATTCCTGCAGGTAACGGCGGTTGTGCAGACCGGTCAAGGGATCGAGCAGAGCCGACTGCCGCAGCGCTTCCAGCAGTTTTTTTGATTCGATCACCGAAAGAGACTCCCTGACATACTGCTCCAGATGCGCCAGCCTGGTCTCCAGCTTCAGCCGCTGAATCCGGTTGTCCGGCAACGCAAATCCCACGTTCACCACCCCCGTCACTCCCCCGCTGACCAGCATGGGAATACAATAATGTCCCTTCCCCTTTCCGGCGGACTGGCAGTGGCAGATCTCCGGATAGTCCAGGTTGGAAATGACATGCCCGGTGCGCCGGACCTTGCAGAAACGTGCCTGTTCAAGGACCACCGCCTCACAGCCCGAAGCCATCTCTTCTTCCGGCGGCGGATAGACCAGATTCATCCGGTCAGCGTCCTTGTCGACTTCGAACAACACCGCGGAATCGAAATCGAAGTGGTCGGTAACCAGACGGCCGAGACGCTGATAGATTTGCGGCAGCGTTTCCTCCTCTTCGATCACTTTTTTGAACCGGGCCAGATGTTTCACCGAATCCATCAACCGATTGAACCGCTCGCCGAGGCGGCCAACCTCATCATGCGAATCGACCAGCACCTGCGGCTCCAGTTCGGCGCTACGGCCAGCGGCGACCAGATCGAGTCCATGCATGACCCGGCGCAGCGGTCGGGTAATCCCGGAACCGATCAGCATGGCCAACGCCAGAGTGCCACAGGCAAAAAAGACCGTACCGACCAACAGATCGTGCCGCAACCGGCTGAGATCGCGATCGATATCGTCAAGATAGATACCACTGCCCAGAATCCAGCCCCAGGGCTGAAAGAGCTTGACGTAGGAGATCTTCGGAACCGGATCCTGCCCGCCCGGCTTTGGCCAGCGATAGCTGACAAAACCGGCCCCCTTCTGTTTGCTGACCGCAACAAAATCACGAAACAGTAAATGGCCGGTCGAATCCTTGAAATCGGTCATATTCTGGCCGTTGAACTCAGTACGTATCGGATGCATGATCATGGTCATGTCGAGATCGTTGATCCAGAAATACTGATCCCGGTCATAGCGCAACTCACCAATCCGTCGGGCCGCTTCACGCCTGGCCAGTTCAACAGACAAACGACCTTCTTCGACCTGCCTTTCGTAGTATTCGAGCAGGGTGAAGGCCACCTCGACGACACTGCGGATGCCCTGTTTTTTCCCCTCCCGCATCTTGCCTTCGATCATCGGCAAAAAATAAAGCAGTGAAACCACAATGAACGCCGTCACACTGATCACCGAAATGCTGAGAATTTTCCAGAGAATCGGCCAGTGCCGGAATTGAATCCTGATCATGGGAACTCCTGACAGTTGTCACCTGCCCTCATCGACAGAACAACGTTTTGACAATAGTTGTTTTCTCTGAGGGCGCTCAACCATCAGATTCCACGACCCAAACCCTGTCCCCGAACGCGAATGATAGCCCCTTGACAAAATCGGCCCCTTTGGGCAGACTGCGACACATGCTGACCATGACCCTCAAGAAACAGACCAAGACCACCACCCGGACCACCAAACCGGGACGAGTGACGGTCTGTGTCCAGAAGGTTGCGTAAAGCGAAATTGAACGACACGCAATATACCGACGGCCACGGATCATCGCGATTCGTGGCCGTTTTTCATTTCCACCAACCCCCAATCCCTGCCCGCAGCGGGCAGCCGGACAGTTTCAAGGAGCGAGCCCAATGAACGTCGGATTTATCGGCTGGCGCGGCATGGTCGGATCGGTGCTGATGCAGCGCATGCAGGAAGAAAACGATTTCGCCGCCATCAACCCGGTCTTCTTTTCCACCTCCCAGGTCGGCCAGAACGCGCCCTTCGATGCCGGCAAACTGCTCGATGCCGTCGCCATCGATGAGTTGAAAAAGCTCGATGCCGTCGTCACCTGCCAGGGCGGCGACTACACGAAACAGGTTCACCCGCAGCTGCGTGCCGCCGGCTGGACCGGCATCTGGATCGACGCCGCCAGCAGCCTCCGGATGGCCGATGACGCGGTCATCATTCTCGACCCGGTCAACCGGGAGGTGATCGACGCCGCCCTGGCAGCCGGAAAGAAGGATTTCATCGGCGGCAACTGCACTGTCAGCCTGATGCTGATGGCCCTCGGCGGCCTGTTCCGCGCCGGGCTGGTCGAATGGCTCAGCTCGATGACCTACCAGGCCGCTTCCGGCGCCGGGGCACCGAACATGCGCGAACTGCTGACGCAGATGGGGCACCTGCATGACAGCGTCGCCGACCAGCTCGCTGACCCGGCTTCGGCGATTCTCGACATCGACCGCAAGGTCACCGCCGAGTTGCGCGGCAACGCCATCCCCACCGACAACTTCGGCTACCCGCTGGCCGGCAGCGTGCTGCCCTGGATCGACCGCGAGGTCGAGGACGGCCAGAGTCGCGAGGAGTGGAAGGGCTACGCCGAGACCAACAAGATCCTGCGCAGCACGACCCCGATCCCCATCGACGGCATCTGCGTCCGCATCGGCGCCATGCGCTGCCACAGCCAGGCCCTGACCATCAAGCTCAACAAAGATATTCCGATGGCCGATATCGAAGATCTGCTCGCCAACGACAACCCCTGGGCCGAACTGGTTCCCAACCGCAAGGAAGAAACCCTCGCCAGGCTGACCCCGGCGGCGGTCTCCGGCACCCTCAAAACCCCGGTCGGCCGGGTGCGCAAGATGAAGATGGGCCCGCAGTACCTCTCCGCCTTCACCTGCGGCGATCAGCTGCTGTGGGGCGCCGCCGAGCCGCTGCGACGGATGCTGCGCATCCTGCGCGAACAATCCTGAAACAGCGAACTCATTGCCGGCGAAGAGCACAGGGCATTGACCCGCCTGACTTCCCGGTTCGGGTTATACTCAGACAGGTGACGACAGACACGACAACGGAAAGCATGACCGCGATGGAAGACTACCGAGGCTACGAGCTGGGTCCGATCCGGCCGCCGAGCGAGGCGATGAGCCTGCTGCTGCGGGTGACGCGCAATTGTCCGTGGAACAAGTGCACCTTCTGCGGCGTCTACAAGCGGAAGCCGTTCAGTCTCCGCCCGGTGGCGCACGTCAAGCAGGACATCGACCGTATCCGCCATCATGTCAGCGCCATCGAAGACATCATCAACCGGCCCGGCGGCGGAAACCGGCAGGACCTGCTCGCCCTGCAGCCCGAGCAGCCGGAAAGTGAACAACTGGCATTCCACTCGGCCCTCAACTGGGTGCGCAGCGGGATGAAGTCGGTCTTCCTGCAGGACGCCAACAGCCTGGTCATCAAGCCCGACCGGCTGGTTGAAATCCTGCTGTACCTCCGCCAGGCCTTTCCCGACATCGAACGGATAACCTCCTACGCCCGCTCCCACTCCATTGCCCGCATCAGCGACGCGGATATGGCCCGGCTGGCCGCCGCCGGCCTCAACCGCATTCATATCGGCATGGAGTCGGGCGCCGACGAGGTGCTGGAACTGGTTAAAAAGGGGGTGGACAAAGAGACCCAGATTGTTGCCGGGCAGAAGGTGAAACGAGCCGGGATCGAGCTGTCCGAATACTTCATGCCCGGCCTCGGCGGCGACCGCTGCTCCCGGGAAAACGCCCTGGAGACCGCCGATGCCCTGAACCGGATCAATCCCGATTTCATCCGCATCAGGACCCTGGCGATCTCGCCCAGGCTGGACCTGTACCAGGATTGTCAGGAGGGAACCTTCCGCCAGATCGGCGACATCCGCATGGCTGAAGAATTGCTGCTGTTGCTCGACAACCTGCGCGGCATCACCAGCCGGATCAAGAGCGATCACATGCTGAACCTGTTCCAGGAGGTCGACGGCCAACTGCCGGACGACCGGGAAAGGCTGACCGCCCCGCTGCGCAGGTTTCTGGCGCTGCCGCCCGAAGAGCAGGTGCTCTATGTCGTCGGCCGGCGAACCGGGGTGCTCGCCAATCTCAGCGACCTGAACGATCCGCTACGCCGCGGCCAGGTGGAAACCCTCTGTGCCGAGAACAATGTCACCCCGGAAACCCTGGACGCGTTCACCGCCCGGGCGATGGCGCGCATGGTCTGAGCCTGAATCCGTCCGTGAGTCTCTGTCGGCAGAGACTCACGGACGGATTCAGGCTGAACGGTTCCGGACACTCTCATTCCCCTTTGCCGGCCTCTTCCGCCGACAACCGGCGCAGGTCATCCCCCAGAGGGGTACGCTCAGCAATCGGGAAGCCACGCTGCTCGATCAGTTGCCGCAGCAACTCGATCCGCTTTTCCGGATAAGGATGTGAAGCCAGCAGTCGGGATGGGCGCCGGCCTTTCTTCGCCGCCAGTCGGGCAAACAGGTCGGTTGCCCCGGCGGCCTGGCCGTAGCGGGCCACCAGCAACTCCAGGGCGTAGGCGTCGGCAGCCGCTTCCTGGCGGCGGGAATAACTCGCCTGCCAGGTCAGGAAGAGATCGGAAGCCAGTTCCGTCACCCCCGACCGTTCTCCGAACAGCAGCGCCGCAACCGCGGTGATCACCAGCCCCCGCCCCAACTGGCGCAGATGATCACGATGGGCAAAGTGTCCCAACTCGTGGGCCAGCACCATCGACAGCTCGTTTTCCGACGTCACTGCGTCCAGCAACCCGGAAAAGATCACGATGGTATTGCCCGGCAGGGCCACGGCATTGACCCGCGGATCGGAAGACAGCCGCACCCGAAAAATCCGGTCACGCAGGGGAGAGCCGGGCGGCAGGACGGCGGTCAGGGCATCGAGCCTCCGCTGCAGCGGGGCTGACTCCCGTGCCGGAAACTGCCGCCGGGCATAGTCCCCCAGCCAGTTCTCAACCCGCGTCGGCAGATGATCGACGGTCAGGTCGACCGCCAGCCCGAGGCCGCCGAACACCAGCAGACAGAGCAACAGCAACCCACCCAGCAGCCAGGCCAGTTCGGCCAGGGGATGGGTTCTCGAGACATTGACGTTTTCGTCGGGAAGTCGGGGGGTGAATTTCATCCGTTTATCCGGATTATGAGAAAATAAAGAATGCCGCCAAGATACCAAGAAGGCCAAAAACTCATTTAACGGAGAGGCGGAGAGAAGCAGAGAGGGAGAGAAAAATTTTTGGGTTTAAAACCAAAAATCTACTTTTGGTTTTCTCTGCGTTCTCTCCCTCTCAGCGACTCTCCGTTAAAAAAAGATTTTCCTGGCGCTCTTGGTATCTTGGCGGCCCAGAAGACCCTGAATCCGGTTACTTATTGAATACAATCGCCGTGCCGTAGGCAATCGCCTCAACACTGCCGACCTGGTTTTTCCGGTTGGCGTTGCGGCCGATGGTGGCGGTTTCGAGCCGCAGGTTGAGAATCATGCCGGCACCGCGCTGCTGCGCCTCGGCCTTCATCCGCAGGATCGCCTCGCGCCGCGCCCGGTCGACCAGCGATTCGTAGGCCTTGACCCGTCCGCCGAAGATGTTGCGCAGGATCGCCAGCAGGCGTTTGAAGTAGTCGATCGAAACCACCGTGCTGCCGCTGACCAGGAAGGCCTGCCGGACCCTGCCGGGAGGGAAACTGCCCTCGGCGGTGACCACGGCCAGGCGGACCAGCTCCCGCTCGCGTTTTTCGATCGACTTGTAGTGGCGTTTCTCGGCGAGACTGCCGGCGGCATACCCCAGGGCCAGCAACACGAGAAAAATCACCAGGTCGGGGGACTGGAGAAAGAACTCCACCATGGCCGCCCCCTATTCCACCCGCACCGCGGTGCCGTAGGCGAAGAGTTCCGCGGCCCCCTGAGCGACCGACGACGTGGCGAAGCGGATATTGACCACCGCGTTGGCGCCCATCTGCCGGGCCTGGTCGGACATCCGCTGCATTGCTTCGTTGCGCGATTCCTGCAGCAGCTCGGTATAGCCCTTGAGTTCGCCGCCGACCAGGTTTTTCAGACCGGCCATGAAGTCACGGCCGATATGCTTGGCACGCACCGTGCTGCCCTGAACGATGCCGAAGTGTTCAACAATTTTTTTGCCCGGCACGCTGCCGACATTGGTGAGAATCATACTGCCCTCCTGTTAACCTGAAACAGATTATTTTCGGCAAAGCATAATGAATTTTCGCTCACTTGGCAATCACGGAAAGAGCACCAAGACGACAGAGTCTTGCCTGCCGGACGCAGATCAGTTAACATGACCAACCTTGCAGGCCAGTAGCACAATTGGCTAGTGCACCGGTCTCCAAAACCGGGGGTTGCGGGTTCGAGTCCCTCCTGGCCTGCCAATTATCAAGAAGGGGAGCGGTCCACCCGCTCCCTTTTGCATTGCCTGAATCAGTGCGTTCCTTGTCGGCGGATAGCACAAGTCATTGATCTGCCTGGGCTTCCCAGAAATCACCAGCGAACCTATGGGTGCGCTTCAGATTTCTGGAAACCCCATTCAGGCCAAGCACTTGCACTCTCCATCCAACAAAAACTCACTGATTCAGGCATTGGAGAAACACGAATGTTTGACCGCATCATCATTCACTACAGTGAAATCGGCATCAAGGGCAAAAACCGCTCCTTCTTCGAGAACCAGCTGGTCAGGCGGATCAAGCAGGCCCTCGGCGAGCAGGCACGGGTTCACAAGCGTTACGGCCGCATCGTCTGCGTTCCGGAACCGGATGCCGATGCCGCACGGATCTCCGATGCCCTGCGCCGGGTTCCCGGCATCGCTCATTTTTCCATGGGCTGCGCCGCCGAAAAGGATCTCGAGGCGATCAGGGAGAAGGCGGTCGGGATGCTCTCGGAGATGGACTTCACCAGTTTCGGCGTCAAGAGCCGTCGTTCCGACAAGAGCTTCCCGGTCAACTCCAACGAAATCAACCGCCAGGTCGGCAGCAGCATCGTTCTCGGCCTCGACAAGAAGGTCAACCTGACCGACCCCGATCTCTGGCTCCACATCGAACTGACTCACGACGAGGCCCTGCTCTACAGCACCAAGATCTCCGGGCCCGGCGGGCTGCCGGTGGGCACCAGCGGCAAGGCGGTGGTTTCTCTCTCCGGCGGCATCGATAGTCCGGTGGCCGCCTGGATGATGATGAAACGCGGCTGCGAGCTGGTCTTCGGCCACATCCGCAACGAAACCCAGTTCGCCGGCGGAGCGGTCGGCAAGATCGAAAACCTGGTCGCCACCTTAAGCCGCAGCCAGCGGCGCTCGAAACTCTACATCTTCCCCTTCGGCGATATCCAGCGCCACATCATCGCCTTCGTCCCGGCCAAGGAGCGGATGATCATCTACCGACGCTGCATGATGCGCCTGCTCAACATGCTGGCAGAGAAGGAAAAGGCCGGGGCCATCGTCACCGGCGACTCCCTCGGCCAGGTCGCCTCGCAGACCATGGACAACATGCTCTGCATCCAGGCGGCGTCGAAGCGCCCGGTGCTGGCCCCCCTGGTCGGCCTCAACAAGGAGGAGATCATCACCATCGCCGAACGGGTCGGCACCTTCGAGGACTCGATCCAACCCTACCCCGACTGCTGTTCCTTCATGATCGCACCGCACCCCGACACCCGCGCCAGGCTGCCCGATATCGAGCGTTTCGAAGCCGCCATGCCGCAACTCGACGAGCTGCTGCAGGCCTGCCTCGACGGCGCCGAACTGCGGATCATTGATGCTGAGACCCCGGACGGAGCGGAGTCCGAAACGAAGACCTGAAACCGCCTGCCACTGAAGACGATCTTGCCGCGCCGGTTGCGGGGTGCTAAATTTATCGGATCGCCCCCCGCGAGGCAAACAAACTTTCTGGTTCGGGAAGGAATAAAACCCATGAGCGAAAAGACCGGCGTCAAACCCTCCTGTTCATCCTGCAGCGGCGTCTTCCAGAAACAGGGAGCGACCAACTGCTGGAGCGAACCGGGCCAGGGACCGGCCAAACCGGGCTACTGTCCGTCGGATCCCCATGCCGAGATCATCCGCGAAGCGTTCGAGAGCTACCGGGGGGACGATTTCGACGCCCGACTGGCCCGCATGGCGGCCAAGGTGGAAGGCCTCTGCTACCAGCCGGTGCCCGGCTCCGACGCGGTCAACGCCCGCTGGACGCGGGTCGAGGACACCATCGCCCTGTGCAGGCTGATGGGCTTCAAAAAGATCGGCATCGCCACCTGCATCGGACTGCTCGACGAAACCCGGCGCCTCTCCGAGATCCTCGCCGCCCAGGGCCTGGAACCCTTCTCCGCCTGCTGCAAGGCCGGCAGCATCGACAAGCTCGACCTGAACCTGAAAGAGGAAAACAAGGTCCGTCCCAACACTTTCGAACCGGCCTGCAACCCCATCGCCCAGGCCCGAATCTGCAATGCCGAACAGACCGACATGAACATCATCATGGGGCTCTGCGTCGGGCACGACATGCTGTTCAGCAAATATGCCGACGCCCCCGTCACCACCCTGGTCGCCAAGGATCGGGTCACCGGCCACAACCCGGTCAGCGTCCTCTACGGCCAGAATTTCTACTACAAGCGACTGCAGAAACAGCCGGTGCTGACGGACGAGGAACTGAAAGAAATCTGACATAGCTTGCGTTCCTCCTTTTTCCTGAAACAATTAAACAGGAAAAAGGAGGAACACACCATGCTCATCACTACCACTCCCCAGATCGAAGGCCGGCAGATCAACACCTACCTCGGCGTCATCACCGGCGAAGCGGTCCTCGGCGCCAATATCTTCAAGGATATGTTCGCCAATATCCGCGACATCGTCGGCGGCCGTTCCGGATCATACGAAAAGGAACTGCGCAAGGCCCGCGACTACGCCTTCGAAACCCTGCGTCAAGAGGCCGCCGAACTCGGCGCCGATGCCGTGGTCGGAGTCGACATCGACTACGAGGTTCTCGGCGAAAAAAACGGCATGCTGATGGTTTCGGTCAGCGGAACAGCTGTCAAGCTGGCCTGAAAAAACACCTCGAAACCAGCGGAATCCGTCGGTTTTCTCTCTTCTATCATTGCAACCTGAAATCAGAGCGTTACAGTTAACCTGAATCGGTGAGCCCCTTGCCGGCGGATAGCGCAAGCCATTGACCTGCCTGAACTTCCCCAAAATTACCAGCGAACCTATGGGTGCGCTTCAAATTTTAGGAAAGCCCATTCAGGCCAAGCACTTACGCTCTCCATCCGACAGGAACTCACGGATTCAGGGTTATCTTTACTGGCGGGCGCCTTCCCGGCGTCCCTCTTGAAACCTGATTCAGGTTGAACCCCTAACCAGGCGACTGAGGTTGCGATGACTGGCAAGGAACTTCTCTTACGGGCCCTGGCAGACCGGGGCGTGCAGACCATTTTCGGCTACACCGGCGGCGCCATCATGCCGGTGTTCGACCAGATGGACAAACTCGGGCACTTCAAATTCATCATGTCGCGGCATGAACAGGGAGCGGCCTTCATGGCCCAGGGTCTGTCCCGCGCGTCCCTGTCAACCGCCAACCCGCAGGTCGGGGTCTGCATGGCGACCTCGGGGCCGGGAGCGATGAACCTGGTCACCGGCATCGCCGACGCCTACATGGACTCGGTTCCCATGGTCGCCGTCACTGGCCAGGTCGCCACCGGCGTCATCGCCACCGACGCCTTCCAGGAGAGCGACGTGATCGGAGTGATGATGCCGATCTGCAAACAGACCTACATGCCCCTCTTCGTCGAAGAGATCGAGCAGACCGTACACGAGGCCTTCTATGTCGCCACCACCGGACGCGGCGGACCGGTGGTGCTGGATATTCCCAAGGATGTCCAGAATGTCCAGGTCGACAAGGATTACCACTTCGACACCGCAGCCTTCCGGCCGGCCCTGCCCGGTTTCTACTACCATCCGACACCGGCCCGTGAACCGCTGCAGAAAGCGGTCGAACTGATCAACCGCAGCGAGCGGCCGGTGATCTTCTGCGGCCACGGGGTGATCAGCAGCAACGCCGGCAAACTGCTGCAGCAGTTCGCCGAAAAAGTCAATATCCCGGTCGCCTTCACCCTGCACGGGCTCTCCGCCATGCCCCTCGACCATCCCTTAAGTCTCGGCATGATGGGGATGCACGGCACCGTCGAGGCCAACCGGGCGATCATGGAGGCGGACCTGCTGATCTCCTTCGGCATGCGTTTCGACGACCGCGTCACCGGCAAACTCAGCGAATACGCCCAAAATGCCGACGTCATCCACGTTGAAATCGACCCTTCGGAGATCGGCAAGAACGTCCAGCCGACGGTCGCCATCAACGCCGATGTCTACCGCACCCTGCATGTCCTGGTTAGCGACCCGATGCTAGCCGGCAAGCCGCGGCGCCGCTGGCGCCAACGCATCGCCGAGGCGCGCGAGGTGATGGCAGCGGACCTGCGCCGGGAGATCGACAAGGGCGTGGGGGATGACGGCGCGCTGCTGATGAAAACCATCATCGACCGGCTCTCGAAACTGACCGGCGGCCGCGACCTGATCGTCTCCGACGTCGGCCAGCACCAGATGATGGCGGCCCGCTTCTACAACTACCAGACCCCCAACAGCTGGTTCGCCTCCGGCGGCGCCGGCACCATGGGCTGCTCGCTGCCAATGGCGATCGGTGTCAAACTGGCGCGGCCCGAAGAACGGGTCTGGTCGATCAACGGCGACGGCGGATTCCAGATGAACATGCAGGAACTCGGCACCATCATGGAACAGGGAACCGACCTCAAGATCATGATTCTCAACAACGGCTACCTCGGCATGGTGCGCCAGTGGCAGACCCTGTTCTTCGACGGCCGCTATGCCGGCACACCGATGCAGAGCCCCGATTTCGGTCAGGTGGCTTCCGCCTACGGCATCCCCTACCGCAAGGTGACCGAACTCGCCGAGATCGAACCGGCGATCCAGGAGGCGATCGACCACCCGGGAGCGATCATGCTCGAATTCGTCTGCGATCCGAGCGAGGTGATCCTGCCGATGATCCCCGCCGGCGGCGGCTTCGACGACATGATCATCAAACGCCCGAAGGCGAAGAAGAAAAAGGACTGAGGACAAGACCGGAATCAAAGTCTTTAACGCAGAGGCGGAGAGGAGCAGAGGTGGAGAGAAAACCCGGTTTCAGGGGGACCTCAATCCAAACAAGATTTTGGTTTTCTCTGCGCCCTCTCCCTCTCTGCGGCTCTGCGTTGAAGAGGTTTTCCTGGTGCCCTGATGGCCAATGATATTGTTTTCCAGATGATGAACGGAGAATACCCCCATGAAACGACGCGCGATTCTCGCCTTCATGCTCGACCGTCCCGGCGTGCTGCAGAAAGTCTCGATGCTGATCCGCAAGAAGATGTACAACGTCGACACCCTGACGGTCTGCAACTCCCGCAAGAAAGGCATCAGCCGCATGACCATCACCCTGCGGGAAGATGACGAAGAGAAGGTGCAGCAGATCCTCTCCCAGCTGGAAAAATTTACCGAGGTGGTGTCGGTCAAGGAGCTCGATACCGACCACAGCTATTGGCGGGAAGCGGCGATCATCAAGGTCGAAGCTGATGACGAACATCTTGAATCCTTCCGCAAGGACTACACCTTCGAGATCCTCGACCACAAGAGCAACGAAATCCACATCATCCAGATTGCCGGCTCGACCCGCCGTATCGACGCTTTCGTCAAGGATCTGGGGGAGGAACACATCATCGAAATCGCCCGCACCGGGGTCACGGCGCTGGAGAAATAATAAAACCTGGCGGCCTCAACGAATTAATTAAAGGTCCAACATGAAGAAACGCAGCAGCGAGATCACCGGCACCCCCGGCGGGGCCGACTGGGCGGAGCGGACCGCGGCGCGCAGCATGCTGCGGGCGGTACGTTTTTCCGACGAGGACTTCGAGAAACCGATTATTGCCCTGGCCGTCCCCCATACCAACGGCACCCCCTGCAATGATCATCTCCGCGACCTCGGCGACATTCTGCAGCGTGAAATCGAGGCAGCAGGCGGCAAGGCGATCGTCTTCGGCACCCCGGTGATCTCCGACGGCATCTCCATGGGCAGCGAAGCGATGAAATATTCGCTGGTCAGCCGCGAGGTGATCGCCGACGCCATCGAACTGATGACCGAGGGCTACCGGGTCGACGGCGTGCTGACCCTCTCCGGCTGCGACAAGACCATTCCGGCCGCGCTGATGCCGATCGCCCGCAACGACCTGATCGGCCTGACCCTCTACGGCGGCAGCATCCTCCCCGGCCTGTATGGCGGCGAGGAGCTCAACATCGTCAGCAGCTTCGAGGCCATCGGCGCCCACGCGGCGGGAAAAATCGACGACTGCCGGCTGAAGGAAATCGAATGCCACGCCTGTCCCGGCGCCGGCTCCTGCGGCGGCATGTACACCGCCAACACCATGGCGTCCGCCATCGAAGCGCTGGGAATGAGCATCCCCGGCGCCGCCTCCAACCTCGCCGTCGAACGCGACAACCGCATCAGCGCCGACAAGCGTCTCGATGCCGCCCGCAGCGCGCGGATGCTGATGGGCCTGCTGCAGAAGGGAACCAGAGCCCGCCGCATCATGACCCGCGCCGCTTTCGAGAATGCCCTCACCGTCGCCTGGGCGCTGGGCGGCTCGACCAACGCCGTGCTCCACCTGCTGGCTCTGGCACACGAGGCCGACGTCGAACTCGATCTCGACGCCATCGCCCGCGTCACCGGAAAAGTCCCGCTGCTCGGCAACTTCAAACCCTTCGGCCGCTACCTGATGAACGACCTGCACCGCATCGGCGGCGTGCCGATGGTGATGAAGACCCTGCTCGACGCCGGCTTCCTGCACGGCGACTGCCTGACCGTCACCGGTCTCAGCATCGCCGACAATCTTGCCGACACGCCCACCTGCCCTGAGGGACAGGACATCCTCTATCCGCCCGAGGCCCCCTACGCTCCACCGGGGCAGCACATCCGTATCCTGCGCGGCAACCTCGCCCCGGAAGGCTGCGTACTCAAATTGAGCGGCAGGAAGCCGGGCAGCTTCAGCGGCCCGGCGCGGGTCTTCGAACGGGAAGAAGACGCCCTGCAGGCAATCCTGAAAGGCGAGATCAACCGCGGGGACGTGATGGTGATCCGCTACGAGGGGCCGAAGGGTGGTCCCGGCATGCGCGAGATGCTCTCCCCCTCGGCGGCACTGATGGGCGCGGGCCTGGGTACCGATGTCGCCCTGGTCACCGACGGCCGCTTTTCCGGCGGCACCCACGGCATCATGATCGGCCACGTCGCTCCCGAGGCGCAGGTCGGCGGCACCATTGCCCTGGTCAAGGAGAGAGACCCGATCGAAATCAACCTTGAAACAAACGAGTTAAACCTGCGGATTGATGGCCGTGAGCTGGAAAAACGGCGAGAGATCTGGCAGCCTCCCGGATCCCGCTACCCGCGCGGGGTGCTGGCCAAGTACGCCGGTCTGGTCTCCTCCGCTTCGGAAGGGGCGGTGACCAGTTGAGCAGGGGCCACAAGTGAAGAGGGCAGGGACCTGTCGGTCCCTGCCCTCTTCACTTGTGGTCGAAAAACTTCGGATCAGCTTTCAACTCCAAGGCCGTTTTCAAGCTTGAAACTGGCCAGCATTTCCTGCAACTGCGCCGCTTGACCCGATAATTCCTCGGCGGCGGCGGCCGAACTTTCAGCGCTGTTGGTATTCTTCTGCGTCACCTGGTCGATCTGGTTCAGCCCGGAGGTGATCTGGCTGATCCCCTGAGCCTGTTCGCTGCTCGCCTGGGCGATTTCGGCCACCAGGTCCGAGGCCTTGCTAATGCCGCTGACAATCTCCTCCAGCGAGGCTGACGTCCGGTCCGCGATTTCGGTTCCCCGTTCAGTCTTGGCCACCGTGGATTCAATCATCTCGGCCGTCTCGCGAGCGGCCCTGGCACTCCGCCCGGCCAGGTTGCGAACTTCCTCCGCCACGACCGCGAAGCCCTTGCCGGCGGTTCCGGCCCGCGCCGCTTCGACGGCAGCGTTGAGAGCCAGCAGGTTGGTCTGGAAAGCGATTTCGTCGATCACCTTGATGATATTGGAGATACTGCGTCCCGATTCGTTGATTTCGTCCATCGCCGCGACCATCTCCGTCATCTGCTCGGCGCCGCTCTCCGCCGCCTTGCGCGCCTGGCTGGAAAGATCGTTGGCGGCATTGGCATTTTCGGCATTCTGCTTGGTCTGGTTGGCGAGTTCCTGCATCGAGGCGTTGATTTCCTCCAGCGACGCGGCCGATTCGGTCGCGCCGTCCGAGAGCGCCTGGCTCGATCGGGAGACATCATTAGAGGCCATGGCGATTTCCCGCCCGGCGGTCTGCACCTGGCCCAGCAGCAGGTTCAGGCTGCGGTTGGCTTTCGCCAGCGGTTCCCGGATCAACCCCTTGGCCTTGAAAGTGAAATCGCCGGCGGCCAGGCGGTCAAACGCGGTCAGAATCTCATCCTGCAGACTGGCGGCGAAGGTATCCAGGGCCTTGCCGAGACGTCCGATTTCATCGTTGCGCTTCAGGTTCAGACGCCGATCGAGCTGGCCTGTCTGCATCCCTTCAAGCATGGCTACCACTGAACGGAGCGGATTGATGACCGCCCGTGATGAGAACAAACCGATCAGAACCGCGAAGGCCACCAGGGCGGCGAACATGGTGCCGCCCCCCATGAGCAGGATCCCCGCCAGCTGAGCATCGGCGGCGTCGAGGGAATGGATGATTTCAAAGGCGCCGTGAATCTCACCGACCTTCCAGTTTTCCATCTTGCTGCCGGTCGGATCGAGACCATCCTTGTTGCCCCAGAGGGTTTCCGCCGTGGCCGGATCGCCATGGCAATTCAGGCAGACCTCTGTCAGAACAACGGGCCGGAAATAGTGAACCGCATTGTTCTGCGAATCGATTTCAACATATTCCTTCTGCCCCTGCTTGAGAGCTTTCAGGGCCCTGGCCTCCAGCTCATCCGGCTGGTTTTTCGGGTTCCGCGGCTGAAACTTGGGAACCTTGAAGGTATAGCCGCCCTCCCGGGCCTTGCGCATGGCCGAGTTCCAGGCCGAAACAACCGGCACCGCGGCAAGTACTTTGTCCCGCTCTCCCGCTTCAGCATATTGCTTCACCATCCCGACATTGAAAAGCCCGAGAGACCATTTTTCCTCCATTTCCTGGCGGGCGGACTCCACGGTGCGCGCCAGCACACGCGACTGATCGATATACTCGTTCAGAACCCGGTCCTTTTCAGTCCGGTAGAACGCGACGAACAGACCACCGAGAATCACCGCCGGGATCAGAACCCCGCCGGCGATCAGCTTGAATCGCAGGGACACGGATTTCATCGTCAACCTCCAGTTGAGAAACTATCCACCTTCTCGACCCGGAGTCAGATTTGCTTTAGAAAAAAGCGTTTTTTGTCAAACTCGAATCGGTGAGCGTGCGGTTACGCGTTATAATTTCCGCAACCACCTGTCGACTGGAGTTCGTGATGCCTCAGGCCCCTCTCACCCAACCGATCCTGATCATCGAGGATGATCCCAACACCGCGGCACTGGTCGAAACCTACCTGCGGCGCGAAGGATTCACGACCCTCACCGCCAGTGGAGGGATCCGGGCACTGGAGTTGGCCCGCTCGTGCAAACCGGGCTTTGTCATCCTCGACATTATGCTGCCGGAAGTGGACGGCTGGGAGATCTGCCGGCGCCTGCGCCGGGAATCAGAGGTTCCCATCCTGATCCTGACCGCTCGCGAAGAGGAGATCGACCGGGTTCTCGGCCTCTCCCTCGGAGCCGACGACTACGTGGTCAAACCCTTCAGCCCGCGGGAACTGGTCGAACGGGTCCGGGCGATCCTGCGCCGAACTCAGGCCGGCAGGACGGAACAAAAGTCGGAACTCTGCCAGGGAAGGCTCTGTCTCGATCCGGAGCAGCACCGGGTCACCCTTGCGGGGAAAACCATTGATCTGACCGGCGCCGAATTCCGTCTGCTGCAGGTTCTGCTCGGGACTCCGGGCAGGGTCTTCTCGCGCGGAGAACTGCTGGAGAGACTCTATGACAACGGGGAGACGGTGGTCGAAAAGGTGATCGATGTCCACATCGGCAAACTTCGCCAGAAGCTCGGCGACCACGCCGCCGAGCCGGAGTTCATCGAAACGGTGCGCGGCTTCGGCTACCGGCTGAAATCCTGAATCGGAGGGTCCCTTGTCGGCGGATAATACAAGTCATTGCCCTGTTTGCACTTGCCAAAAATCACCAGCGAACCTATGGGTGCGCTTCAGATTTTTGGCAACCCCATCCAAGGCAAGCACTTGCACTCTCCATCCAACAGGGCCCCACCGATCCAGGAGAGCGGAGACCCCATGAAGCAGCGCCTGGTGTGGAAACTGCTGCTGATCAATCTGCCGGTGATCGGCGTGATCATGCTGGTTGTCTGGCTGGCCATCGACCAGCTGGCGGCCAACTACTTCATGGTGCTGATGGACAAGTACATGGTGGCGCCGACCGAAACCCACCAGGCCTTTCTGGACGCCATTCATCACTACCTGATCTGGGCCGGCCTCGCCGGTCTGGCCCTGGCCCTGCTGCTCAGTTACCTGCTGACCCGCCGGGTGCTGCGGCCGCTGGGACAGATGACCAGGATCAGCGGCGAAGTCGCCGCCGGCAACTTCGATGGCCGGGTCGCGGTCACCTCCGCCGACGAAATCGGACAGCTCGGCAGATCCTTCAACCGCATGGCCGACAACCTGCAGCAGCTTGAACGGCTGCGCCGCAACATGGTCAGCGACATCGCCCACGAACTGCGTACCCCGCTGACCAATCTGCGCGGCTACCTCGAAGCCCTCAGCGACGAGGTGGTGCCGCCGTCGAAGAAAACTTTTGTCATGCTGCAACAGGAGATTCTTCGTCTGGTCCACCTGGTCGAGGACCTGCAGCAGCTCTCCCGCGCCGATGCCGCCCGTGCCTACCTGAATCGTCGGCCGCTCTCCCTGCCGGAGGAGATCGGCCGCATGCTCGCCCTTTACCGGCCCCATTTCGAAACCCGCGCCCAGCGGGTGGAAACCGCTTTCGCGGCGGATGCCGTAACCGTCCATGCTGACCGCGACAAGCTGCTGCAGGCAATCCGCAACCTGGTCGACAACGCCTGCAAGTATGCTCCCGCCGGCAGCACCATCCACATCAGCGGTGAACGGCGAACCAACGACATCCGGGTGACCTTCACCAACAGCGGTCCGCCGATCCCTGCCGAATCCCTGCCGCTGCTGTTTCAGCGTTTCTACCGGGCCGATCCCTCCCGCTCCCGCGAGGCCGGTGGTGCCGGCATCGGCCTCGCCATCGTCAAGGAACTGATCGAAGCCCACGGCGGCCGGGTCGGTGCCGAGAGTTCCGAGGGTGAAAACCGCATCTGGTTTGAACTGCCGGACTGATCATGGTCAAGATTCCTTTCCGGATACCCGCAAAAAATAGTTGACACCAACAGTCATCAATGAATAAAATTCTCTCGCTATGGACATCATCAGAACAATCGACGAAATCGATCACAAAATACTGACCATTCTTCAGGAAAAGGCCAGAATCCCCAATGCCGAGGTTGCCCGGCAGGTCGGCATGGCACCTTCGGCGGTGCTGGAACGGATTCGCAAGCTGGAGGAACGGGGGATTATCGAGGGTTACGAAGTACGCCTCAATCCGCTTCCCTTCAAACAGGGGCTGGCGGCCTTCGTCCTGGTCGAAATCGACCGCAGCCGCGGCAACGGCAGCCTGGAGCAGCGTCTGGCCGAAGTGTCGGGGGTGCAGGAGGTTCACCAGATCGCCGGCGAGGACGGCTACCTGCTGAAAGTTCGCGCCGCCGACCCGAAAGCGCTCGGTCAATTACTGCGCGACCAGTTACTGACCATTCCCGGCGTCAAAGGAAGCCGTACCCAGGTGGTACTGAACACGGTCAAGGAGACGCGGCGGATCGAGCTGGAATAAATCGGAGGAGGCCACCAAGGCACCAAGAGCACCAAGAAATTCAAGAAAAATCTGTTTGGAGGCGTTACCGGCCATCATTCTCTTAAACCTTGCGCCTTCGAATTGACAGAACCATCCGGAGCTTGCCAACGGTCAACCCTTTTCGGATTTTGCTTTTTCTTGGTGTCCTTGGTGTCTTGGTGCCCTAAATGTTTGCAACAAGCCCCTGAAAACCTGCAGGAGATCTTTACCCATGCCCATGTCAAACGCATTCAAAGAGCGGCTCTTTCCCGACCTGGAACAGATCGCCGACCACTTCGGCACCCCGTTCCATATCTACGATGAGGCCGGCATCCTGGAGACCGGCCGCCAGCTCAAGGAAGCCTTCGCCGGAATCGACGGCTTCCAGGAATATTACGCGGTCAAGGCGCTGCCGAACCTGAAAATTCTTGAACTGATGAAACAGCTCGGCTTCGGCTTCGACTGCAGTTCGATTGCTGAACTGATCATGGCCCGCCAGGTCGGCGCCGAGCCGATGGAGATCATGTTCACCTCCAACAACACCGATCAGGAGGAGTTCGACGCGGCATTGAAGGATGGCGGCTGCATTCTCAATCTGGACGATATCTCGCTGATCGACAAGGTCCCGAATCCCTTCCCGGAACTGATCTGCTTCCGCTACAATCCGGGTCCGCGCCGTACCGGCAACATCATCATCGGCAACCCGGTCGAGGCCAAGTACGGCGTCACCCATGAGCAGGTGATCGAGGCCTACCGGCGCGCGCGACAGCGGGGCGCGAAACGCTTCGGACTGCACACCATGGTCGCCTCCAACGAACGCGACTACAGCTACATGGTCGAAACCGCCCGCATGCTGCTGGAAATCGCCGCACTGGTCGAATCCGAGCTCGACATCCGCTTTGAATTCCTCAATATCGGCGGCGGCTTCGGCATCCCCTACCGGCCCGAGGACAAAGAACTCGATATCCGCAGCATGAGCCGGGAGATCACCGAGCTGTTCAATACTTTCAAACGGGAGCATGGCTACGCGCCGCGCATGGTGATGGAGTCGGGTCGCTGGATGACCGGCCCGCACGGCGTACTGGTGACCCGCGCCATCAATCACAAGGATACCTACCGCAAATATGTCGGCGTTGACGCCTGCATGTCCAGCCTGATGCGCCCGGCACTCTACGAGGCCTACCACCATATCGACATACTCAACGGCGCGGACCGGCCGCACGAGGTCGTCGACGTGGTCGGTTCGCTGTGCGAAAACAACGACAAGTTCGCCGTCCAGCGGGAACTGCCTCGGGTCGAGGACGGGGATCTGCTGGTCATCCATGATACCGGCGCCCACGGCCACGCCATGGGTTTCCAGTACAACGGTCGGCTGCGGCCGCAGGAACTGCTGTTGCGCGGTGACGGCCGGGTGGAACTCATCCGGCGGGCGGAAACCCTGGAAGACTACTTCGCCACCCAGAACTTTAAGGCCGACAGTTTTACCCCCGCAAAGTAAATCCTCTCCACAACATCAGAACGCCCGCAAAAAGGCCGGTTCGAAATTTCGAACCGGCCTTTTCATCTGTTCCCGGACGGGATCAGGCGGGATGCGCCGACGGCAGAAAAAGCTGCTTCCAGCCACCCACCTGGCAGAGCCGGTTCAAGCTTCGTCCCACCAGGCGGCACCCGCCTCCGTCGGCCTCGGTCAGCTGCGCCTTCAGCAGCAGTTTTCCATGCCAGTCACGAACCTCGACAAGTCGCCCCTGGAAGGAAACTTCCGTGACCTTCCGGCCGCCGACCTCCAGCGGTATCGTCAGCACCAACGGTTGCCCCACCCGCAAGTCACTCCGCGACAGCCCCGCCTCGGTCAGAGCCAGGGTGATCGTCGGCGTTCCGCCGCAGACAAGACCGAACCAACCGACCCGCAACGAACGCGTCTCATCGGCAAGAACAACCTGCAATCGAGCCAGGGGCCGCTGTGGATCAAAGGGATTGCGACTTCCGATCGGAATCATGAAAACAACCTTTCCTGTACTGATTTCAGTTAACCAGACAGCGCTGAAATCGCAAGCGGGAAAAGTTTCTTGACAATCTTCATGGGTTTTATGAATATTAAATTACCGGAATTTAGAGGAGATTGCAGATGAAGCTTTCGACCAAAAGCCGCTATGGAGTACGCGCCCTTTTCGACATGGCCTATCATGGTGGCAACATGCCCTGTCAGATCAAGGACATATCGCGACGGCAGAAAATCTCGCCGCGCTACCTGGAACAAATCTTTCAGGAGCTGAAAAAAGGCGGATTGCTCAACAGCCGCAGAGGACCGCAGGGGGGATACACCCTGGCCAAAGCCCCTGACAAGATGACCGTCAAGGATATTATCGAAGCCGCCGAGGGTGAAGTTTTTCTGGTCGCCTGCACCGCCCGCGATAAAGCCTGCCGGAAAAACTGTGAATTTGACAACCAGTGTGTCACCCAGAAAATCTGGCAGGAAGCCAACAACCGGCTCAACGATTACTTCAGTTCCCTGAGCCTGCAGGATCTCTGCGAAATGGCCCGGGACATGGGACTGGAAAAAGAACTTGATCACCGTTTCATGTATTTCATCTGATGGAATCTGCAAACGGTCCCGCACAAACCCCTTCTCCCCGCAAACCGGAGGCTGACCATGCCTGTCGCCGTCAGTGAAAATCCCCTCGTCCAGATCGGCAACACCCCGCTGATACGCATCAGTTCTTCCTCTGCAGAAAACGGGGCCGCGATCTGGGGCAAGCTTGAGGCCGCCAATCCGGGCGGGAGCGTCAAGGACCGCATCGCCCTGGCGATGATTGAAAAAGCGGAAGCAGACGGTTGCCTCCAACCGGGCGCGACCATTGTCGAACCGACCAGCGGCAACACCGGCATCGGCCTTTCCCTGGTGGCGGCGGTCAAGGGCTACCGTCTGATCCTGACCATGCCCGACAGCATGAGCATCGAACGGCGGCGCCTGCTCGGCGCCTATGGCGCGGAACTGGTCCTGACTCCCGGCTCCAAGGGGATGCGGGGCGCGATTGACAAGGCCGAGGAGATCGCCCGGCAGAAAAAGTGCTTCATGCCCCAGCAGTTCAACAATCCCGCCAACCCGCTCGTTCACCGGCAGACCACCGGCCCGGAAATCATCCGTGCCTTAGATGGCGGACTCGACGCCTTCGTCGCCGGGGTCGGCACCGGCGGCACGATCACCGGAGTCGGCCACGCCCTGCGGGACCACGGGCTGAAACCGCTGATCGTGGCGGTCGAACCGGCCGACTCGCCGGTCCTCTCCGGCGGGGCCCCGGGACCACACAAGATCCAGGGCATCGGCGCCGGCTTCATTCCCGAGATCCTCGACCAACAGATTTACAGTGAAGTCATCCAGGTTAAAAATGAGGATGCCATTGCCACGGCCAGAAAGATGGCGCGTGAAACGGGGCTGTTCACCGGTATTTCCAGCGGCGCCAATGTCTTTGCCGCCACGCAGATCGCCCGTCGCCTCGGCCCCGGAAAGACTGTCGTGACAGTCCTCTGCGACACCGGGGAACGCTATCTCTCGACCGGGATTTTTGACTGATCCCGACCCTCACCCATCCCGATTCCGGCCATTGATGCCGCGCGGAAAGAATATGATCGAACAGAAATACCGTCAATTGCAGCAGATCCTGCGCGACCTCGAGTCCGTGGTTGTCGCCTTCTCCGGCGGCGTCGACTCGACCCTGCTGCTCAAGGTGGCCGTTGACACCCTCGGTTCCGACAAGGTGCTGGCCCTGACCGCGACCTCGCCGACCTATCCGCAGTTCGAATTTGAACAGGCCTGCCGCCTGGCCGCGGAGTTCGGCGCCCGGCAGGTGGTCATCGAAAGCAATGAGCTGGAGATCCCCGGGTTCGCCAAAAACGACCGTCGACGCTGTTACCACTGCAAGCACGAACTCTTCTCCCTGTGCCGCGCCAAGGCCCGTGAACTCGGCTTCCGGGCGATTCTCGACGGCTCCAATTGCGACGATCTGCAGGATCACCGTCCGGGACGCGAGGCCGCCGCCGAGCTTGAGGTCCGTTCCCCGCTGCTCGAAGCCGGTTTCGGCAAGGACGACATCCGCCGACTGAGCCGTCAACTGGGGCTGGAAACCGCCGACAAACAGGCCTTTGCCTGTCTTTCATCGCGTTTTCCCTACGGCACCGAAATCACCCCTGAACGCCTGCGACAGATCGACTCCTGTGAAACCTTCCTGCGGGAACAGGGCATCCGCAACTACCGGGTCCGCTACCACGACAGCGTCGCCAGAATCGAGGTCGCGCCGCTGGAGATCGCCCGCTTTCTCGATGAGGATTTTCGCAGCCTGGTCGTCGACGCTTTCAAGAAAGCGGGTTTCACCTACGTGGCCCTCGACCTGCAGGGCTACCGAACCGGCAGCATGAACGAAGTCTGAGGTCGACAAGCGGGTGCCGGTTATGTATCTTGAATTGCTGCGAATCGACGCACTGTGATCGGAAGACAACCCGCGGGGGGGTAACAGGTTGCTTCCGCCTGAATGAAGCCTGAAGTCGTGACCTGATCGTCACTTCAGGACAGGAGGCGTTATGAACCGGGGTTCCGCTCTACTGGCAACAGCCTTTGCCGCCGGCCTGCTCGGCGGACTCTGCAACAGCCTGGCCCTCTGGCTGGCGGGGGACTGGGGCCTGACCGCCCTGCTCGGCGTCAAGATTGCTCCCCACCTGACACCCGCCTGGCTTTATCCCCGACTGGTCTGGGGCGGCATCTGGGGCCTGGTTTTCTACTTCACCATCGCCCGTCCCCGCGCCCGCAGACACTGGGTTCGCAAGGGACTCTGGATCAGTCTGCTGCCCAGTGCCGTCCAACTCTTCATCATCTTTCCCAATACCACGCATTTCGGCATGCTCGGCTTCGGCCTCGGCCAACTCACTCCGCTGGTGGTGCTGCTCGCCAACGCCGTCTGGGGCCTGTTCACCGGAGTTTTCACCCGCGCCCTCTGGGGACGTGGATGAGATTGCTCCTCTGCCTCTGCCTGCTGCTTCTGACCCTCCAGCCGGCCACGGCGGAAAACCTTCGCGGCAAAGTAACCTGGATCTACGACGGTGACACCCTCAAGGTCGCCGGGGTCGGCAAGGTCCGCCTGATCGGCATCGATGCCCCGGAACATGCGAATTCGGACCGCGACCGCTTCTACCGCCGCTGGAACATCCCCCCCGCGCGTCTCCGGAAAATTGCCGCCGCGGGCAAGCAGTTCCAGATCAGGACCGTTAAGGGCAAGATCGTCAGGCTGAAATTTGATCGGACAAAACGGGACAAGTACGGCCGCACCCTCGCCTACATCATCCTCCCCGGCGGCCGCATGCTCAACCGGGTGTTGCTCGAAAAGGGCTACGCGACCGTCTTCCGACGCTATGGTTTCAAACTGAAAAAAGATTTTCTTGAAGTGGAAGCTGCGGCCCGCAAGGCAGGGGTCGGGTTGTGGAGCAGGGATTGAAAATCTCCCGGCCTTGAACATGGCGTCTCCCGCCTGAAGGAGTGAGGCGTAGCGGAGCTACGTCGCAGCGACTGAGGACGGGAGCAACGCAGCAGACGGGCCCTTTTCAGCCGCCCTGCCACCACTGTTGAAGGCGGCTCAAAAGTGCCTGGATGCAAGGCGTCTCCCGACTGAAGAAGTGAGGCGTAGCGGAGCTACGTCGCAGCGACTGAGGGCGGGCGCAACGCAGCAGACGGGTGCTTTTCAGCCGCCCTGCTCCCGATAAACCATGGTTGCTCCCCAGGTCTGCTCCGTCGGCATCACCTCCAGCTGGTTGATGTTGACATGCTCCGGCAGGCCGGCACACCAGAAGACACACTCGGCGATATCCTCGGCGGTCAACGCCCGGGTGCCCTTGTAAACCCCGGCCGCTTTTTCATCATCCCCCTTGAACCTGACCTGCGAAAACTCGGTTTCGGCCATCCCCGGCTCGATGCAGGTGGCGCGCACCCCGGTACCATGCAGGTCGGTGCGCAGGTTGCGGGTGAACTGCTGCACGAAAGCCTTGGTGGCGCCGTAGACGTTGCCGCCGGCATAGGGCCAGGAACCGGCGATCGAACCGATGTTGATGACATGCCCGCGGCGGCGTTCGACCATACCGCCGAGCAGGGCCCGGGTGCAGTAGGCCAGGCCCTTGATATTGGTGTCGATCATCCGCTCCCAGTCGTCCAGGTCGACCTCCCAGGCCGGTTCCAGGCCGACCGCCAGCCCGGCGTTGTTGACCAGCACATCGACCGCGGCGAATTCGGTCGGCAGCGCCGCGACCACTGCTCTGACCGCCTCACTGTCGCGCACGTCGAGTTCGGCCAGATACACCGGGGCATCGCCCAGCTCGCTCTTGAGCGCCTGCAGCTTGTCCAGCCGCCGCGCGGCAAGCACCAGCCGATCCCCCGCCGCGGCAAAGCGCCGCGCACAGGCAGCCCCGAATCCGGCCGAGGCGCCGGTGATGAAAACAGTTCGCATGTTGAGTCCTCCTTTTGGAAAATCATAAATGCTGAGAACCTGAAAATCCCGTACAGGCCACCAAGACACCAAGTACACCAAGAAAAACAAGAACAGAGAGTTTGACCTGAATCAGTGAGCTCCTTGTCGGCGTATAGCACAAAGTCATTGATCTGTCTGAGCTTGCCAAAAATCACCAGCGAACCTATGGGTGCGCTTCAGATTTTTGCAAAGCTCATTCAGGCCAAGCACTTGCACTCTCCATCCAACAGAAGCTCACTGATTCAGGCTTGGATTATCTCTTGGTGTCCTTGGTGTCTTGGTGGCAGATTTATTGTGCCCAAGGTCGTCAACCCTGGGCTTTCATAATCCGCTGCAGGACGTAATTCAGAATCCCGCCATTGATGTAATAGCGGATCTCGTTTTGCGTATCAAGCCGGCAGAGGACCGGCACCTCCTCGCTGCGGCCATCGGCGCGGTGGATAACGATGATCAGCTCCTGGCCGGGCTCAAGCGGCGCGGACTGGTCGGACAGATCGAAGGTTTCGCTGCCGTCCAGACCCAGGGTCTCGCGGGTCATACCGTCCTTGAACTGCAGCGGCAGCACCCCCATGCCGATCAGGTTGGAACGGTGGATGCGCTCGTAGCTCTCGGCGATCACCGCCTTCACCCCGAGCAACAGGGTTCCCTTGGCCGCCCAGTCCCGGCTGGAACCGGTACCGTATTCCCTGCCGGCGACAATCAGCAGCGGCGTGCCCTCCTGCTGGTATGCCATGGCGGCCTCGAAGAGGGTCGTCACCTCGCCGTCGGGGCCGATGGAAAAGCCTCCCTCGGTCCCGGGCGCCAGCTCATTGCGCAACCGGAGATTGGCGAAGGTGCCGCGCACCATCACTTCGTGGTTGCCACGCCGCGAACCGTAGGAGTTGAACTCGACCGGCTCGACACCATGCTCACGCAGGTAGATACCGGCCGGGGTCGAGGCGAGAATCGCCCCTGCCGGCGAAATATGGTCGGTGGTGATCGAATCTCCCAGCTTTGCCAGCAGGCGCGCCCCGGAGAAGCCCTCCAGGCCGCCGGTTGCCGGTTCACGCAGGTCGAAGAAGGACGGCTCACGCACGTAGGTCGAGGCCGGATCCCAGGCGTAGGTCTCCCCTTCCGGAACCGGCAGCTCGCGCCAGTTCTCTTCACCGCTGAAGACATCGGCGTATTTTTCGCGGAACATCCCCGCCGACACCAACTTCACCAGTTCGGCGATCTCGGCGTCACTCGGCCAGATATCCTTCAGATAAACCGGGTTGCCCTCCCGGTCCTCGCCGAGCGGCTCCCGGTCGAGATCGATGCGGGTGGTGCCGGCGAGGGCGAAGGCGACCACCAGCGGCGGCGAGGCGAGCCAGTTGGCGCGGGTCTGGGCGTGAATCCGGCCCTCGAAGTTGCGATTGCCGGAAAGCACCGAGCAGACCGTCAGGTCACCGGTCTCGATCGCCTCGGCAATCGGCCCGGTCAGCGGGCCGGAGTTGCCGATGCAGGTGGTGCAGCCATAGCCGACCACGTTGAAGCCGAGGGTGTCGAGGTACTGCTGCAGCCCGGCCTTCTCCAGGTAGTCGGTGACCACCTTGGAGCCGGGCGCCAGCGAGGTCTTGACCCAGGGTTTCTGCCGCAGTCCCTTTTCAACCGCCTTTTTCGCCACCAGCCCGGCGCCCATCATCACCGCCGGGTTGGAGGTGTTGGTGCAGGAGGTGATGGCGGCAATCACCACGTCTCCCTGCTTGAGCCGGTACCCGGCGTCGGTGACCGGGACCTGTTTGCCTTCCTCTCCGGCCGGGATCGCCGTCTCGGTCGCCTTTCTCAGATCCACCAGGTTGACCCGGTCCTGGGGACGCTTCGGCCCGGCCAGGCTCGGCTGAACCGTCGCCAGGTCGAGCTCCAGCACATCGCTGTAGAGCGGGTCGGGGCCGTCATCAGAACGCCACATGCCCTGCTCTCTGGCATAGGCTTCGACCAGGGCGAGGGTCTCGTCAGGACGACCGGTCAGGCGCAGGTAGTCGAGAGTCACCTGGTCAACGGGGAAGAAACCGCAGGTGGCACCGTATTCGGGCGACATGTTGCCGATGGTGGCCCGGTCGGCGAGCGAGAGTCGCGACAGCCCCTCGCCGAAAAACTCGACGAACTTGCCGACCACGCCGAATGCGCGCAACTGCTCGGTGACCGTCAGCACCAGGTCGGTGGCGGTCACCCCCTCGCGCAGGGCGCCGGTAAAGCGGAAGCCGACCACCTCCGGGATCAGCATCGAAATCGGCTGACCGAGCATCGCCGCTTCGGCCTCGATGCCGCCGACCCCCCAGCCGAGGACCGCCAGGCCGTTGATCATGGTGGTGTGCGAATCGGTGCCGACCAGGGTATCGGGATAGGCGAATCTCACGCCGTCCCGCTCCTCACTCCAGACGGTGCGGCCGAGGTACTCGAGGTTGACCTGGTGGCAGATGCCGGTGCCGGGCGGCACCACCCGGAAATTGTCGAAGGCCGTCTGCCCCCAGCGCAGAAACATGTAGCGTTCACGGTTGCGCTCCATCTCCCGCTTGACGTTGTAGGCGAAGGCCTCCGGCATGGCGTACTTGTCGACCATCACCGAATGGTCGATGATCAGGTCAACGGGAATCCGCGGGTTGATCCGTTGCGGGTCACCGCCGGCCCGTTTGACCGCGTCGCGCATGGCGGCCAGGTCGACTACCGCAGGCACGCCGGTGAAATCCTGCATCAGCACCCGGGCCGGGCGGAAGGCGATCTCGTGGTCGCTGCGTCGTTCACTCAGCCAGCCGGCCAAGGCCTCGATGTCGGCGCGGGTGACCGTGTCGCCGTCCTCGAAGCGCAGCAGATTCTCCAGCAGCACCTTGAGGGTGAAGGGCAAGCGGTCGATCGTCCCGAAACCGGCCTCGGCGACCGCTTCGAGGGCGTAATATTGATAGTCGTTGCCGCCGACTGAAAGAGTACGGCAGGCATTGAAGGTCTGTTCTCTCATGGATTGTCTCCCGGACTGGATTTGACTTCACCCCCATTCTACCAGATTCGACAGGGGCTACAGTGCCCTGACACTTGTATTTCCGGGTATAATCCTGCAAGCTTGCGAAATCTATCTATGCCGCCAAGACGCCAGAGACGAACAGGAAAGTCAAACACTCATTTAAACGGAAGACGTGAAGAGAAAATCTTTTAGACCGACCAAAACAAAGGCAATTTGCCACCAAGGCGCCAAGAACACCAAGAAACCCTGTTCCCAGGGCTCTTGGCGGGCTTAATGGCTCTGCGATTCACCTCATCGTTTTTCGGGCTTTATCTGCAAACTGCTTTTGGGTTTTCTCTACGGTCTCTCCCGCTCTGCGCCTTTCCGTTAAAAAAGATTTTCTTGGCGCCCTTGGTGCCTTGGTGGCCCAAGATTTTCCGGAGATGACAATGCTCGAAACCATCCGCCAGATCTTCACCGAAACCTTTCTCGGCATCCCTTTGAGCCGCGTTGCCGCCGCCCTCGGGGTGCTGATCCTCGCCCTGCTGGTGAAAAAACTGATCGGCCAGTTCTTTCTCCGCATCCTCTTCCCGCTGGCCGGGCGCACCCGGGGAGAATACGATGACCGGGCGCTGCAGGCACTGCGCAAACCGGCTGAATTCCTGGCGGTGATCGGTGGGCTCTTCATCAGCCTGCAGCTGCTGCAGCTGCCGGTCAAGCCGGTCAACCTGAACCTGTTCGGCAGCGCCCTCATCAAGGTGCTGGTAACCTTCAACATCGCCTGGGTGCTGTTCAACCTGGTCGACGTCCTCGACCTGCTGCTGGGCCGCTGGGCGGGCAGAACCGAAACCGATCTCGACGATCACCTGGCACCCTTCATTCGCAAGTCGCTGCGGGTTTTCATCGTCGCCATGGCGATCCTGATGGTGGTGCAGAACCTCGGCTACTCGATCTCCGGGCTGCTCGCCTCACTCGGCATCGGCGGCCTGGCGGTGGCGCTGGCCGCCAAGGATACCCTGGCCAACATCTTCGGTTCGATCATGATCCTGCTCGACCGCCCCTTCGGCCTTGGCGACTGGATCAAAACCGGGGACCTGGAAGGGACCGTTGAAGAGGTCGGCTTCCGCTCAACCCGCATCCGCACCTTTGCCAAGACCCTGATCACCGTCCCCAACTCGGTGATCGCCAACCAGTCGATCAACAATTTCAGCCGGATGCCGAAACGGCGCATCAAGCTGACCGTCGGAGTGACCTACGCCACAACCCCGCAGCAGATGCGGGACGCGGTCGCCGCCATCCGCGAGATGCTGCGCAGCCACCCGGCCATCAACCAGGACTTCTGGCTGGTCAACTTCACCGACTTCGCTCCTTCGTCCCTCGACATCATGGTCTACTGCTTCACCACGACCACCAACTGGGGCGAGTACCTCGACGCCCGCCAGGACGTCTGCCTGAAAATCATGGATATCCTGGAAGAAATGGGACTGCAGATCGCCTTCCCGAGCCGGACGATCTACCTGGAGAACAAAGCCGCGGATATGGAGATGGCAGAAGCTGAAGAAAAAACCTGAAACGCACCCACAGGTACGCTGATGTTTATCGGGAGACTCTGGCAGGCCGGTGACTTGCGCAATCCGACGACAAGGGATTCACTGATTCAGGAATAAAACCGGAAATCGTGGCAGGCGGCCCACTTGAAACATTCTCCCGAAGTCCTATATTTTTTCAAAAGGAGGTGCATTGAGGAGATGCCTGTTCAACCATCCGATCCCGGTCGCAACTGGCCGGACCGCCACCCGCAACTGGCCCCGTTCTGCAAAAGTGACAACCGCCGCGCATTGTGGCAGGTTGTCAATACCGTCGGCCCCTACCTGCTGCTCTGGTCCCTGGCGGTCAACAGCATCGAAAAGAATGCTCCCTGGCCGTTGACCGGACTGATACTGATCTTCGCCGCCGCCTTCCTGGTACGGATTTTCATCCTCTTTCACGACTGCGTCCACGGCAGTTTTTTCACCGCCAGAAAAGCCAACACCTTTTTCGGCTACCTCTTCGGCCTGCTGGTCTTCACCTCCTTCGAAGACTGGCGGTTCACGCATCTGCGTCATCATGCGACTTATGCCAACCTCGATGCGCGCGGCTTCGGCGACATCTGGACCATGACGGTGGAGGAATATCGGTCCAGCTCGCGATGGAAGCGCCTGGGGTATCGTCTTTATCGCCATCCCCTGGTGCTGCTCGGTCTGGGAGCGCTGTTCAATTTCCTGCTGCACAACCGCCTGCCCGACCGCCGGGCCCGCCGACAGGAAGCCATGAGCGTGGCCCTGACCAACCTGCTGCTGTTGGCCATTGCCCTGATCGCCGGTGCCACCATCGGCTGGCGCACCTACCTAATCGTGCAGTTGCCGGTTCTCTGGCTGGCCGGTGCCATGGGGATCTGGCTTTTCTACGTGCAGCACCAGTTCGAAGGGGGATACTGGGCTCGCAAAGAAGACTGGGACCCGCTCCGGGCCGCCATGGTGGGAAGTTCCTTCTACCAGCTGCCGGCCTTATTCGACTGGTTCTCGGGACACATCGGCTACCATCACATCCACCACCTCAAACCGCGCATCCCCAACTATTTTCTGCCCATCTGCCAGCGAACCATACCCGCCCTGAAGCAAAAACGACCGATACGGCTGCGCCAGAGCCTGTCCTGCACCAGGGTCAAGCTCTGGGATGAGGCGGCTGGACGCATGGTTGATTTTTCGGGGGAGACTCCTGCCACGGGCAACTGAGGAATGAAGGGCTCCAGGCGTTCAGAAAGGCTGGGGTCTGCTGCGGACCGGGAGACCGCTCAATCCGCCGCAACCTCAATCTGCTTCGGCTTGCCGGCCGGCTGTTTGGGCAGCACCACGCGCAGGACACCGTTTTCACAGCGGGCACTGATCTCTTCTTCACTGATGCCGGGGGGCAGGGCGAACATCCGGCTGAAGGGACCGTAATTCCCTTCAACACGCTGAAAGCCTTCTTCCTGCGGCAGATGCCTCTCTCCCGCGACGACCAGCTGATGATCCTCGACCTGCAGGGTGATATCCTCCTGCGGGACACCGGGAAGCTCCAGACAGAGGACAATCTGCGTTTCGTCTTCGTAGATATCCGTCAGCGGCTGCCAGGGGATCGCCTCGGGCAGCTTTTCCTCGACCAGGGCACGATCTTCGCGGGACATCTCATCCATCCTCCGGCGCAATTCTTCCAGTTCGGGCAGGGGATTCCATCGGACCAGCGGCATGATTCTTCTCCTCCAACGCAAGGGGGGGGGCTATTGTCCACCAGCCGAGCCCGGTTTGCAAGCCTCGGAGAGCTGGTCCCGGGCGGACATCTCCACCTGTCCGGCAGCGAAAAGACGCTCCAGGTTGATCTCCCGCTGCTCCGGATCGGCAACGAACTCCCGGATCGCCTGCATCCGCCGACGGATCTCCTGTTCGCAGTGACGACGCAGATCGGCCAGGGTCTGTTCAAGACGCTTCTCACAGCGCGGATGAGGAACGCCGTGCGCTTTGTCGAGCTCCATCTTGATCCGTTCACGGTGCAGCTCCTGCAGCTGCCGCAAGGGTTCGTCACCGAAATAAAAGACCTCCGGCACCAGCGCCGAAAAGCTGACCACCCCCTGGATATTGCGTCCTTCGACCCGGTAGGCCTCCAGCAGCTCCGGCTCGAAATCGAGATAATTCGGCTGCGGCATGAACATCCGCGGCAGGTACTGCAACACCTTTTCAGCCTTCTGGCGATGCCCGCCGATGATCACCGAGGCGCCGACTTCACCACGTTGCGAACCCTTGGTCCAGGGCGCGCCGGTGATGCCGAAATCGTTGAGTACCGGCAGATAGATCAGGACCGAGAGGGTGTTGATCGCCAGAGCGAAACCGGCCGATGGGCCACCGACGCTGTAGGACGCCGAAAGCAGCTGGTGATGAAGGGTGTAACCGTCGAGATAGGCACCGAGCAGCCGGGAAACGTTGAACTCGGGGCAGAGCGACTGCAGGTAATTTTCCACCAGGGTGAGTGCTTCCTGCGCGCTCTGTCGGGTCATCTGCACCGCCAGATCCATTTCGGCGGCCCCCGGCGCCGCTGATGAAACCGCGCCGGTGACGACGATTTTTTCCGGAAACATGCGATAGACCAGCGACGAGGCGATCGGCAACAGCACGCCGCTGGTCTCGTTGGCGCCGACCCCGACCACGAAGCCGACCTGCGGTTCGTTGGAGAGTTCGGTTTCGAGAAACTGGTCGAGATCCTGTTTGCCCTTGCGGGTCGGGCTGGCGGCGAGCTGCTGACGGGCCGACTGCAGGTGCCAGGTACTGACCGGATAGCTGCCGTCTTCCTGGTAATGCCCCAGCTTTTCGGCCGCAGGAGCCAGGCAGCGGAGCAGTTCCTCCTCACCCTGTCGGGCCTTCAGGGCCAGCGTATTGTCCCCGGCGGAGCCCTCCAGCAGACCGAGCAGAATCTTGTAATTGAAACGCACGAAACGCGCCCGGTCAGCCTCGCTGCCGCGCACCGCGGCCTGCAGTTTTTCAATCACCTCGATTTCAGTGGTACGCAGACTGCGGATCTTTTCGGCGAAGGCGGTGAAATCGGCCGGGGTTTCGCAGAGCCCGCGCGCCGAACGGACAATTTCTTCGTGGCTGAGGTTCTCCTCCAGGGGGATGCCGGCCATCTCCTTGCGGATGATGCGCAGGGCATCCTCGTCACGCAGATGACCGGTGACATTGAGCACCTTGAGCCGCTTGGAACGGATCAGCGCCGGGTCGAGGATATCGAGCCGGTTGGTGGTCAGCACGGTGAAAACCCGGTTGAGGGGCGCTTCGCCGTCGATGATGGAGAGGAACTTGTTGGTCACCTTGTCGTAGGGACTGCCCCCGGTCGGACTGCGGCGCGGGGCGATGGCGTCCCCTTCGTCGAAAAAGACCATCGACGGCGAAAGCATCTTGGCGATGTCATAGGCCCGTTCGAGATTCTCCACCATCCCCTCCAGCGGCGACATCGGGTCGGTCAGGTCGTTGAGGTTGACCACCAGGTCCTGCACCTCGCGATTGTCTCCCAGCCAGGCCTGCACCATGTAGGTCTTGCCCGATCCGGGCGGCCCGGTCAGCACCACCCCCTTCTCCTCGTTGACGTTGTAGTAGAGGGAGTTGTTGGCCATTTCGGAGAACTCGTTCTTGATGGTGCCGATATACTCCGACCACTGCACCGAGCGATCCATGTGCCCGACCAGCTTGTTGTAAAGGGATCCATGGACATTGCGCGCCACGGCCTTGAGGGCGTCACGCACCAGAAACTGGTCATCGAAGTAGACCGGATCGAAGTCCCCCTTGAGGCTGATGATCGAATGAATCAGCCGCCGCACGTAGGCGGGAATCATGCGCAGTGAACGTTCGCGAAAAATCGGCGCCAGCTTTTCGACGGTCCGCTCAAGGGCACTCTCCGGAACTCGGTTTTCTTCGAGGCGGTCGGTTTCAAAAGTAAAATTGTGCCGCCGCAATTCCATCCGCACCACTTCCTTCAGGTTCTCCGGATCGCACCAGTAGTCGCCGATATCGATCACCAGCCCGCGCTCGACAAAACGCCGGTAGATGGCCGGGTCAAATTGTTCCGGCTGATCGGTGGTGGCAATCAGCAGACAGTCCCGGCGACCGAAGGCGATCTCGTCGAGGATGATGTTGGCGGCATCGACCAGGGTCGACTGCTGCCCCTTGACGGCACTCATCTGGTCGGGCCGGCCGAAGGCACTGTGGGCTTCCTCCAGGTGGCGGATGCAGGTCCGGCGCGGGTCCCCCATCGCCTTGCGCAGGTAATTGCCCGGCTCCCCCGCCCAGGCGGTCTGGTAATCGTTGGGGGTGATCATGGCGAAATCGACCGGCACCCCTTCTTCTTCCAGGTTGGAAAGCGCCTGGCTGATACGTTTGCGATAGAAATACTTGATCAGCGGCAGATGGGAGAGGAACCGCAGCAGTTCCAGCTTATGCCGTCGCTCGATGGCGACCGCCAGCTCGAAATCGACCTCCTCGAGACTGCGCCAGATCGGCTGATCGGCCAGAACTTCCTCGCGCTTGGCCTGCAGGTCGAGCACCGGGCGGACCTCGTTCTGGAAGATCGCCTGCTCCACCGCCTCCTTGACAGTCACGCTTTTGCCGCTGCCGGAAGAGCCGATCACCAGCACCAGCGGCGTACGCGGCACCTGGGGATCATCACTGTATTCCTTGAGAATATGAGCGTGGTAGATCTTCTTGAAAAGATCACACAGAGCAGGAGGGACAAAAATATCGGAAGTGCGTTTTTCCAGCAGGAAACGCAGATACTGGTAGTCGTGCCAGTCGAGTTCGCGGTCGAGAATCCGCTCCCAGGTGGCGTTGGCGCTTTGTGAACCGGAGACCTCGATGCGCCGCCGCCAGTCGGAAAGCCGCTCCGGATCGCAGAGATGAACAAACTTCCGCTCCCGGGGCCAGAAGACGCTGTGCAGCCAGATGGGAAAGGTTTTCAGAATCGACCGCGAGGGCGTGTACTGGTGCAGGCGACGCAGAACGAAACGCTGGGTTTCGAAGCTCCAGGAATCGACCAGCCCCTCAATTTGCGCGATTCGCTGCTCGGAGAGCCTGACGTAGATCGGGCTGCGGGTTTTGCGGTATCTGCTCATGCCGCTGCTCCACCTTTTCAACATTCACCCGGCTGGTCGGCAGGACCACCGGGATACCGCCATTGGTGTTGTTGAGAACAAAGGTATTCTGGCCGGACTGGTTCTTTTCGTAGGCGGTCGCCCACTTCTGCTGGTTGAGAAACTGGAACAGGGCGCGATTGTCATCGGCCGTCATACCGAGAGCGGCACGGAACTGCCGAATCGAATCACTGTAGGCGGCGTAGAGCTTGCGGGTCCGGCTCGCTTCCTGGTCGGCGGCGTAGTTCTCCGCCTCGGCGATCAATTCGCGACGTTTTTTCTCTTCACTGGCGGCGGCCAGTTTATCGCCGAACCGGGTGTCACGGAGAATAAACGAAACGATTTCAATCCCGTACTTGTCCTCCAGGGTCGGCCCGCCCTTGTTGATCGGCCGCTTCTTCAGATCGATAAAAATTTCTTCCTTGATCCGTTCACGTTTGGAGATCAGGTCATCGACCATGTTGGCCTGCATGACATCCTTGACGATGCCGTCGAAATCGTTCTGCAGCAGGCTCTGCGGCGACTGGTTCTCGATTCCCCAGCGTTCCAGGTCACGAATGCGGTAGGTCAACATGGCACTGGTCCAGAGGGCGACATTCCCCTGCGAGACGATGCGCACCGGCTCCGGCCGCCCGCCGAGGTGCATCTCCTGGTTCATCAGCGGCACTTCCAGTTCCAGACGGGTGAAAAAGGGCAGGCGGCCGTGCCAGCCGACTTCATCGACCACCCGTCGCTGACCGCCGAGATCCTCCAGAATCACGGCATAGTTGCGCCGTACCTTGTAGAAGGTCTTGGTCGCGTAGACCAGCGCCACCAGGCCGTAGAGCATCAATCCGGCAACCAGCAGCAGGACGACGCGCTTGATGAAATTCTTCACCCGCGCCCGCTGCAGCAGACGATAGCGTTGTTCCTCTTCCACTCTCCCACCTCCGGGTCAGCAGTGGGTGAATTATACCATTTTTTCGAGACCTTACCCGGAGACCGAAAGACGGGTGGATTGTCCCGCGCCCCCCCCTGTGCTAATTTACCCGCATCAGCCATCTGTCCCGCATCAACCATCTGTCATCCAGGGAGGGAATCCATGCCCAGCAAGGTTTATTTTGCCGATCTGCGCAGCGGCTATCGGGAAAACCTGTTCGACAAACTCACCCGTCTGCTGACTGAAGCCGGCCTGACCGATCTGTTCCAGCGCGGCAGCCTGGTGGCGGTCAAGGTCCATTTCGGCGAAAAGGGCGGCCATGCCTACATCCGGCCGACCTTCCTGCGCCGCATCGTCGATATCCTGCGTGACGCCGGGCACAAACCCTTCCTCACCGACTCCAGCACCCTCTACCCGGGGGAACGCAAGGAAGCGATTTCCGCCCTGCGCTGTGCCATCGAAAACGGCTTCGACTTCGCCGTCGCCGGTGCGCCGCTGATCATGTGCGACGGGCTGCGCGGCCACAGCGCGCGGCGGGTACCGATCAACGGTGAACTGCTGCGGGAAGCGGAAATCGGCGCGGAGATTCTCGAGGCCGACGGCCTGGTGGTGGTCAGCCATTTCAAGTGTCACGAGCTGACCGGCTTCGGCGGGGCGATCAAGAACCTCGGCATGGGCTGTTCCAGCCGGACCGGGAAGATGGAACAGCACTGCAATGTCGCGCCGACGGTCAAGGAGGAACGCTGCACCTCCTGCGGCGCCTGCCTGCGGGTCTGCGCCCACTCGGCCATCAGAGCGGTGGACGGCAAGGCCCGCATCGACCCCGAAAAATGTGTCGGCTGCGCCCGCTGCATCACCATCTGTCGGGATACTGCCATCAGCATCAACTGGGGGGCCGAATCGAATCAGGTGATGAAAAAAATGGCCGAGTACGCCCTCGGCGCGGTGAACGGCAAGGCGGATCGTGTCCTGTTCGTCAACTTCGTCACCCAGGTCTCCCCGCTGTGCGACTGCTACGGCCACACCGACGCGCCGATCGTCCCCGACCAGGGGATCCTGGTCAGCAGAGACCCGGTCGCCATCGACCAGGCCGGTGCCGACCTGGTCAACCGGGCCGAAGCCCTGCCGGGAACCGCCCTGGTCACCAACCTGAAAGCCGGCGAGGACAAGTTCCGCGGCCTGCATCCCGAAATCGACTGGGAAGTCAGTCTCGAACACGGCGAAAAGGTGGGGCTGGGAAGCCGAAAGTACCGGCTGGAGACGCTCAAGCCGAAGGGACGGGACTGGTAAGACGTGAGATGGGAGACGTGAGACGTGAGATGGGAGATGGGAGATGGGAGATGCGGGGTTACGGCGTTTGGTCGTGAGCTGAGCGCAGCTTTTCCGCCAGTTGCTGCAGGGCCTCGCGGCCGGCCTCACCGCGGAAACCGAGCAGGCCGACCAGCCGCCAGTTGTCACCGCCGCGAACCAGGCCGACGGCCCGCGGACGCAGCAGCATATTGATGAACAGGCCGAGCATCAGCACGATGCAGCCGGCCCAGACCAGCGGCGCGCCCGGATCGCGGGAGAACTGGAAGCCACCGTAGAAACGGCCCGACGGGTCGCGGTCGAAGGCGGTCTGGTAGATGGTGATACCGCGATGCACCAGCGGCTGGTTGACTTCGATGACTCCCTGCCGAACCACCCTGCCCCCCTCCAGGATCGACACCTCGCTGTGCAGTTGCTTGAGAACCGGATCCCGATACGCCAGCGGGTAGAAAATCATGCCGCCGACCTGGTTGTCCGGGTCCTTGACGCCCGCCGTCACACGATACTCCGCGACAACTTTCCCCTCTTCCAGGATCTTCAGTTCGAGACGCTGCACAAAGGGGTCAAAATGCGTCACCTCGGCCTGCCAGCCGGCACGCGGCAGGTCAACCCGCTCCCCTTCTCTGGTGGTGTACTCACGCAGGGTCTTTTGGCCGGCGGCATCCATAACCGCAAAACGCAGATCAATGGGATAGAAGCGCGGCTCAAAGTGGTCGAGACGAAAAGCGAAGCCGAGCGGGCGGTCCGTGCCGGCATCCCAGTCAAAAACGGTGGAGCTGGAATCACCGACATAGATATTCAGGGTGCCGACGAATCCGGCGCCGCTGAGCAGCGCCCCACCCATGATCGCCAACAGCGAGCCATGAATGATCAGCACCCCGTAGCGACCGATGCGCCGCCGCCAGGCGAGGATCCTGCCGTCAACAAGCCCTCCCCGATACCCTTCTCTTTTCAGCAGGTCAAGCAGGGTTCCGGCCTCTGCCTCAAACGGCAGCCGGCAACCGCTGTCGGTCTCTTTGCACAGTTGCTCGCCCAGTCGCTGCCGGTCCCGCAGACGCCGCATCAGCAGCCGCAGGGTACAGACAATCAGATTGAACGCCAGCAGGCCCAGCAGCAACCGGAACCAGGGGGTCTGGTAGAAGAGTTCGTAGCGGAAGACATCGAGATGGGTATCACGCGACGGCCAGATGGTGCCGAAGACAGCCACCAGCGCCAGGCCGAGCAGCAGCACCAGCGCCAGGCGCAGGGAAGAGAAAAAATCGAGCAGTCTGTTCAGCATCGGTTCAGCCCAGTGGTGTTTCCAGGGGAGTATGCTACAATCCGGCGACCCGCGGGATTCTAACATCCCGCCCCATAACAGACAACATGGAGGAATAAGACAGTGGAAATGAAGATCAGTTTTCCCGGCGGCGTCGCCGTGCAGGCCGACTACAAGGGCTTCAGCATTCTCAGCGACCAGCCGGAGGCCAACGGCGGCACTGACCAGGCCCCTTCGCCCTTTGACCTGTTTCTGGCCGCCCTGGGCAACTGCGCCGGCTTCTTCGCCCTGCGCTTCTGCCAGCAGCGGCAGCTCGACACCAACGGTCTACAGCTGACCCTTGAAGGCGACTGGGATGCTGCGACACACCGACTGGCCAAGGTCAATATCACCATTCACCTGCCGGAAGGTTTCCCGGAAAAATACCGGGCCGCCATCATCAAGGCGACCGACCAGTGTGCCGTCAAGCGGGCGATTCTCGATCCTCCGGAGTTCAGCGTAAAAACGCTGACCTGAATCAGTGAGTCCCTTGTTCTCCCGTCACCTGCCGCTGTCGATCACGAAGGGGCAGGTGACCACCAGCCCCGCCGGACAACATCCGGGCTGTTGTTCCCGACAAACTTTTTTTCCGTCCCGAGAATTTACCGTCCCTTTTCCCTTGACCTGAAGCCAAACTGCCGTTATTTTTGCTAAAGTTTTTTAGTCGGATTAAAATCATCTTCCGGTTGAAGAAATGCTTTTTCAACCCAGGAGCCTGTCGACGGCCCGAAATTCTTTTCGCAGTATCTCTTTTTTCAGCCGTGAAACCTCCTCCAGAGTTGGCTGGTTCCCCAAGAAAAGAGATCGCTTTGCGACCCCCCCGGTTATCCCCAACCGGGGGTTTTTTTTATTCAAGAGGTTCGAGGTTCGAGGTTCGAGGTTCGAGGTTCGAGGTTCGAGGTTCGAATAAGCAGAACAAAACCTTGAAGTTCGAACAAGCAAAACCCCGAGATGCGAACGAGCCTGTTCTCGCCTCTTGGGTCAGCTCCTTCGAAGTTCGAGGGGGACAGTCCCTCTCCTTAAAGGGACTGTCCCCGTACACCGTTCCAGGGCTGATCAAAAGTGCCCGGATGCAAGGCGTCCGCCCCCCGCGGAATAAGGAGTACCGAAAGGTACGTCGTTGACGCGGGGGGGAGGACAACGCAGCAGACGGGTGCTTTTCATCAGCCCGCTACCGCCCCAGGCAGGTGTCGAGCAGGTATCGGGCGATGGAGCGCCGCGGCGGCAGATCGGGCAGCGCGTCGAGAGCGAACCAGCGCGCGTCCTCCAGTTCCTTCTCCTCGACCCGGATCTCTCCGCTGACATATTCGGCCCGAAAGCCGACCATCAATTGGCTCGGGAAGGGCCAGGCCTGGCTGCCGATGTAACGGATATCGGCAATTTCCACCCCGGTTTCCTCGCGTACCTCGCGCGCCACGGTTTCCTCCAGGCATTCGGAGACATCGACAAAACCGGCCACCAGGCTGTAGCGATTGGGCGCCCAGTCGGCCTTGCGGGTCAGCAGCACCTCGCCGGGACGCTGCACGATGACGATAATGCAGGGATGGATATGCGGAAAATGTGTGCTGCCGCATCCCCGGCAGCTTTTCCCCCATTCTCCCGGCAGCCGCTCCAGCACCCCGCCGCAGCGGGCACAGCAGCGGCTGTTTCGCTCCCAGTGGTTGAGCTGCAGGCCAAGACCGCCGAGGCTGAGCATTTCCAGCGGCAGGTGCGGTCTGCCCGTGGTCAGCCCGGCGGCACTCATTCCCGGCGGCAGGCTCAGCTCCCGCGACAGGATACGCAACCGCAGCGGCTGCCCCTGCCAGAGGCCGAGGAAGAGATCCCGTCCCTTACCAGGCGGCAGTGCCGAGGTGGTCGCAGGCAGCAGCGGCTGCTCCGGCGAACCGGCAAAGACCAGGTTCGGACCCTGCAGGGCCAGCAGCACCCCGTCCCCGCCGGGATCGACATCCGGCGTCAGCAAATTGAAACAACCCGCAAGACGGGTACGGTTGAAAGGCAGGTGCAGAGGCGAGGAGTAGCTGTCAGGCAACATGAGAGGGACTCCGGTTCAGTTCTGTCGCAATGCCTCGACCGGATGCAGCCGCGATGCCTTCCAGGCCGGGTAGAGACCTGCCAGCAACCCGGTCAACAAGGTCACCAGGTTGGCCAGCCAGAAATCTCCCGGCCGCAGCAGCGCGTGCAGAACGTGGCTGGTGGCAAAGTAGCGGTTTGAACTGGTCAGGGCGGTCAGGTCAAGGCCATGCACCGCGAACCAGGACGCTCCGGCCCAACCGGCCAGACCACCCACCAGGGCACCACAGAGACCCAGCAGCAGGGACTCGGCAACCACCAGTCGGACAATCCCGGCGGGCCGCATGCCGAGGGCCGCCAGGATACCGAACTCCCGATAGCGTTCAAAGACGGTCATGGTCATGGTGTTGGTGATGCCGAGGGCAACGATGAAAAAAACGATCAGCACCAGCAACCGCATGGTGCCGTCATTCAACTCGATCAACTGGCTGACATCGGGGGCGATGCGATCCCAGCTGTCAACCCGGTAACGATCGGAATCGAGAACCGCCGCAAGGCGCGCGATCTGTTGCTGTTCTTCCCCGGACGGGACCCACACCGCGATCTCACTCACCAGGCCGTCAGCCCGGAGCAACGCCCGGGTCGCCGACAACGTCAGGAACAACTGACCGCGATTGAAGCCCGCCAGGTCCGTACGAAAAATCCCGCCGACCTTGAACCTTTTGGCCGCCGGGCTGCCGAGCAGCGAGCGAACCATCAGTTTCAGTTCATCACCGACGCCGACCCCGAGAGCCGTGGCCAGTTCGGCGCCGATCAGCAGTTCATCCCGCCCGCCGAGGTAGCTTCCGGACTGCAGGCGGGAGGCGATGATGGTCAGCCGTGCTTCCCGTTCGGGGTCCACGCCGGAGAGCAGCACCGAAGCGCTTCCCCCCGGCCCGATCACCAGTGCCGGCGCCTTGAGGCGCGGAGCATAGACCAGGCCGAGGCGATCGAGCTTCCGCAACAGCTCAGGCAAAGCCGGCAAGGGACTCAGGGTCATCCGGTTGGGGCGATAGCCGGCCGCATGAATCTGAAAGGAACCGGTATCGAGCTGAACGGTACTGGCGACCATTTCATGGTGCAGTCCCGCCTTAAGGGACTGAAAGAGGATCAGGCAGAAAAGGCCGAAGGCGATGGCCGCCACCGTCAGCAGCGACCGGCGCAGGTTGCGACGGACGTTGCGCGCCGCCAGCCGCCAGAACAACGGGCCGTTCATGCCGCCTCCGCCTTGCAGGCGGTAAAGAAGGAGACCAGACCGTAGACATGGTCGACCCGGCGCACATCGAGCAGGCCGGCTCCCCGCATCAGGTCAGGCAGGTCGCCGCGCAGGTTGTCGACCAGCTCCTTCTGCACCAGGACCCAGCGCGCCCCCCAGCCCATCAACCAGCCGACCGGAGTGGTGGGCCGATCGACATCGGCCGTCACCAGCGTTCCACCCGGCTTGAGAACCCGCTCCATCTCGGCAAAGGCGCGTTTCTTCAGCCCGGTGTCGATGTGGTGGGTAAACATCGAATTGACCACCAGGTCGAAACTGGCATCGGGAAAGTCAAGCGCTTCGGCCACACCGGGATAAAAACGGGCCGGGACTCCGGCGGCCGCCGCCTTGCGGCGGGCGATCTCGATCATCTTCGGCGCCGCGTCGATACCGACCGCCTCCCCGGGAGCCTGCAGCCGTCCGGCCACCAGCAGCGTCAGACTGCCGGTGCCGCAGCCGACATCGAGGATCCGGTCTCCGGGACCGAACTCCATGTAATCGAGGGTTTTTTCCCGGAACCGGCGTTCCCGGCCGAAGGAGAGCCCCTCGATGATCGGATCATAGAGCCAGGCGACATGGTCGAGATCACGCCCCCTGGTTTTCGGTTCATGGGTCATCGCCGGCCTCCAGGGTCATCACGAAACAGTTGTCGGCAGGCCACAGGGAAAGCAGCTTCCCCACACCACGCAACCGGAAAAGGTAACGGATCAGCCGCAGCGCGTCCCTGTTGCCGAGCCAGAAGCCGGCTTTTTCCAGCTGGGCGAACCCGGCCAGGGCTTCGCCGACAGCCCGGTGCATGACCCGCTCCACCGACTCGCGGAAGGCCCCTTCCACCGGCTGCGTACCCTCGGCGCCGGTCAGCAGTTCCTCCAGGCGCTGCCGCTCGACCGCGGTTCCCTCGAAACGGACCGAAGAGACCAGGTAGTTGTGCCGCCGATCAACGATATCCTGGTAAAAATCGGTCAGATCATCGATGACCTGCAGGGCCATGCCGATGCGGAAAATCCCCTGATCTGCCTCTTCAAGCGCCGAAAAACAGTCCTTTTCGATCATCCGCGGCGCGACGAAGGCGAGCCGCAGCAGGTTGCCCCCCTTGTGGACATGGACCGATTCGAGAATCGCCTCCGGGCTGAGGATATCATGAACGCCCCCCTCTTCGGTCGCTTCCTCCCCGCCGATCGGCACCATCGCCTGGAAGATCTTCTGCTGAACCAGCTGACGCTGTTCCGCATCCAGCATCCCCTGCAGCACCGCCTCATCCATGACCCGAAACAGGAAGCGGTCAAACAGCAGGATATGCATCACGCTTTTGAAACGGGTCGCCTGCTCGGGAAATTTGAGCGGCAGCATTTCCTTGTACTCATCATCGAGCAGGTTGTCGGTACCGGTGACAATGCCGCGGATCGCGTGATTGATGACACCATAGAGCAGGCGCCGTTCCGCGGGAATGCCGATCGCCTGGTAAATCGCCAGAAAAAGAATGGAGAAGACATTGCGCTGGGCATACCGCAACGGGTTGACCGGCAGGCGGGTCGGTTTCAGGTAACCCTGCTCAAGGGTTTCCTCCAGCAGGAGCAGAACTTTTTTCTCCACCTCGCGATGCTCACGAACCGAGGGGAGCAGATGGCGCAGATTCAGCAGGGTCATAAGTCAGCCATGTCCGGGCGGCCGGGGAATCAGCAGCGGCACCCGGTCGCGATAGTTGAGGTAGTCGTCCCTGAAGCGCTTCACCAGCAGGTGTTCCTCCCGCCGGCGCAGGAATCGCAGCTGCAGAACGATAAACAGCGGATAAGAAAACAGCAGCATCCCCCATGAGCGGCAACCGAGAACGACCCCCAGGGCGGCGAGGTCGTAACCGAACCACATCGGGTGCCGACACCAGGCGTAGATACCCTCGGTCACCAGTCTTTTCGGCGGCGCCTGCGGGGCCGGGGTCCCCTCACCCCAGCGGGCAAAATCATGGGTCGCCCGACCGACAATCCAGATGCCGCAGGCGACCAGCAGAGCGGCGGCGATCAGTGTCGCGGACCGGTACGGCCAGCGCGCCCAGCCCAGCAGCCAATCGAACAGCAGGCCGCCACCGATAACCGCCGCCGGCAGCCACAGCCAGTAAAGCAGAGCAGCCCGCAGCTGGAAGGAGAAAATCTCTTTCTTCCAGTATCCCATATCAGCGCCTTTCACGCGGAGCGGACACCACCAGGCCGACTCAAGTCGGCCCATAAACGGGGGGATTGTGGTCTGCACCCCCTGCATTTGTCAACTGCTCCGGTGGTGTATCCTGTTACGACCGGGTATGCTTGCAGCATGGGATACCGGCTCCGCAACCCGTCCACAGCGAATCAACGTCCCGGCAGGCTGCTGGCCGTCGGTGATATCCATGGCTGCGATCAGCTGCTACGTGAACTGCTGGCGCAGGTGGAACCGACGGAGCACGACCAGCTGGTCTTTCTCGGAGACTACATCGACCGCGGCAGCGGCAGCCGCCGGGTCATCGAACAGCTGCTGGCACTGCGACAGGCCTTCCCGCAGACCGTCTTTCTCAAGGGCAACCACGAACAGATGCTGCTCGCCTACCTGGCCGGCAACGATGAAGCTCTCGATTTTCTGGCCAACGGTGGCGGCCGTACCCTGGAGAATTACCGGACGGCAGGTCAGCTCAGCATCCCCAAAGAGCATCTCGACTTCTTTATCGCCCTGCGCAACCGTTACGAAACGGAGGATTTCATCTTCGTTCACGCCGGCCTGCGACCGGGAATTCCGAGCGACCGGCAGAGCGAGGCGGATCTGCTCTGGATCCGCTCCGAATTCCTCGACAGCGACTACGACTGGGGAAAAACCGTGGTTTTCGGCCACACGCCGCAGACCAGCCCGATCCTGACAACAAACCGCATCGGTCTCGATACCGGAGCCGTCTATGGACGGCAGTTGAGTTGCTGCGATGTCCTGACCCGAAAAATCTGGACCGCCGGTTGAGACCTGGCAGGGGGTTGAAAAAGTCACGGTCCCCAGGAGTCGGACTATCCGGGCTGATCAAAAATGTCCAGATGCAAGACGCCCTCAGCTCTGCGGGATAAGGCGTACCGGAAGGTACGTCATTGACGCAGGGATGAGGGCAACGCCGCAGATGGGCTTTTCATCAGCCTGCTGAAGTCCTACCCCGCCACCGGTCTCCGCAGCAGATCGCCGGCGGCGGTTCCGGCCGGCAGCTGCAGCCACACCCGGAAATTGGCGTGGGCCGCGGACAGGGATTCGCCGTCCTCGGTCTCGATCCGCTCCAGTACCAGGGTCTGCTGCCGCATCCGTGGACCGATTACCTCGATCTGCTCCCCGACCCGGAACCGGTTGCGGCCCTCCACCAGGGCACGCCCGTTCGGGTCAGCCGACAACACCACGGCGACGAAATCGCAGGCCCGCCGGTAGCGGCTCTCCCCCGCTTCGACCACCGGGTCTTCGCGGGCAAAGAGAAAGCCGCTGTCGTAGGGACGATGACTGACCTTGTCCAGCTCCTCCAGCCAGAGCGGATCGCAGTGCCAGCCCTCCGGATCGGCCTGCCAGGCATCCAGCGCCCGGCGGTAGACGCGGGTCACCGCCGCAACGTAGTAACGGCTCTTCATCCGTCCCTCGATCTTCAGGCTGTCCACTCCAGCAGCCAGCAGCACCGGCAGATGCTCAACCAGCCGCAGATCGCGGCTGTTGAACAGATAGGTTCCCCGCTCATCCTCTTCGATCGTGTGATATTCGCCCGGCCGCAGTTCCTCCTCCAGCCGGTAGGACCAGCGGCAGGGCTGGGCACAGGCGCCGCGATTGGCGCTGCGCCCGGTCAGCGCCGCTGACAGCAGACAACGTCCCGACCAAGCGACGCACATGGCACCATGGACAAAGGCCTCCAGTTCAAGGTCGGTTCCGGCGCGGATGGCGCGGATGTCGTCGAGCGACAACTCGCGCGCCAGATTGACCCGGCTGACTCCCGCAGCCTGCCAGAAACGAACGGCGGCGGCATTGGCGGTATTGGCCTGGGTCGACAGATGAATCTCGCGCCGCGGATCGAGCTGCCGGACCAGAGCCAGCACCCCCGGATCAGCGACGATATAGGCATCCAGGTCGAGGGGACGCAATTCTTCGAGATAGGCCTGCAGGTGCGGCCATTCGCCGGTCCGCGGAGTGGCGTTGAGCGTCAGGTAAAGTCGCACGCCATGCTCGGAACAAAGCCGACGGGCCTGACGCAACTGATCAAGGTCGAAATTCCCGGCCTGTGACCTGAGACCGTATCCGGGGCCGCCGAGATACACGGCATCGGCGCCGAAATAGATGGCGCTGGCCAACTTCTGCGGATCGCCGGCCGGCGCCAGCAGTTCAATCTTCTTCATTCCCTCATGTCCCTTGAATCTGAATACTATCCACCGGGACAAAGCTTACCACAGCCCGTCCCGTTTATGGCACCCTTGTTGCTTGACAAGACTCATAAAAGCCTATAGTTTTTAGTGAATTTTGATTAAGGGAGGATAGTTGCCGGTGATCCCGGACAGCTTTCAGTTGATGTTGCGCCTGCGTTATTTTCTACCTCTTTTGCTGCTGACCGCCTGCGCCCCCGCGACGGGCGTTGCTCCGACCGCCGTCCCGGCGACGGACATTGACCAGATACGACAACTGCAGTCAAATCTGCAGAACCGGCTGACAGAGCTGGAGAACCGTTTGGCCCGAGTTGAGAATCAACTCGACAAGCAGCGGCAGCAACTCGATCAACCCCGAAACAGCACCGAAATGGGCACCGGGGACGGTCAAATCACGGAATCAAAGCCGCAACCGACTCCCCGGCAGACGACGGACGACACCGGCAACGGGCAGACGCCGACCGCCCTCTACCTGCGCGCCTTTTCCGCTTACGCGGCAGGCCGTTACGCCGAGGCCACTGATGACTTTCGCCAGTTTCTTGATCTTTACCCGCGCAATCCCTTTGCCGGCAACGCGCAGTTCTGGCTTGGAGAATGCTATTATCGGAAGCATCTGCTGAAACGGGCCGTCGACGAATTTGCAAAAGTCGTCTCGATCGACCCATCCGGCAAAAAGGCGCCGGACGCCCTGTTGCGCATGGTCGCTGTTTACCGGGAACTGGACCGACCGATCATGGCCGAACAGACCCTGCAACAGCTGCTGACGGATTATCCGGACAGTGCCGCCGCCCGCAAGGCCGGCACCCGCTGACCAACACGGCGGACGAAACCCCGTTGCGACGACAACTCTTGATGCTTTCGCAAAAAAGCATCAAGAGTGTTGGCTAAGCAAAAAGCGCCGGCAGCAAGGCGCGCGATTGTCGAGCAATGAGGCGTACTTACGTACGTCGAAGCAGCGAGGCAAGCGCAGCAACGCAGCAGCTGGTGAGTTTTTGCGACGCCATCAACAATTTGACCGATCTGATCACTTGCTTTGGTCCATTCCTCTTCAAGGACAGGCATTCAAGGGGGTTTGCATGAAAAAATCGCTACTGTTGATTCTGTCTCTGCTGCTTCTGCTGCCGGCTCTGGCCGCCGCCGGCGGGAGCCCGGCCACCCGCACCTACGTGATAAAAAAGGGCGATACCCTGTGGGGCATTTCCCAACGTTTCATCAAGGACCCCTACTACTGGCCCAACCTCTGGTCCAACAATCCCTTCATCACCAATCCGCACCTGATCTACCCGGGACAGAAGGTCGCCATCTACGACGGCAGAATCGAACTGGTTCCCGAATTCCCTGAACCGGAACAGCCCGCGACCCAACCCGCCGAGAAGAAGGAAACACCGGCGGAGCCGACCGCGACCACAGCCCGGGCAAGCCAACCGCTGCCTGAAGTCCAGGAAGCCATCACCATCCGCACCATGGGTGGTGCCGAGGGCTTCGTCAGCCTCGATCAGATCGACAATGCCGGCACCCTCATCGACGCCACCGACAACCGCCTGATGATGGCCGCCGGCGACACCGTTTTCTGCGACATGAAAAACCTCGCCGACACCCACCCGGGCGACACCTTCTCCCTGGTTGAAGTCGGCAGGGAGGTTCTTCACCCGATCACCGGAGAACCGGTCGGACGCCAGATCGCCGAAACCGGGGCACTGGAAGTGGTCAGCGTCAACAATTCGGTGGCAACCGCCCGCATCATCAGCTCCAACCGGGAAATCCATCGCTCCAACCTGCTGATTCCCTTCAGCGCACCGTTACTTGAGGTTGAACTCAAACGCTCCGACAAGCCGATTGAAGGTGTCATCATCTCGGCCAAGGAGAACAAGATCGGTATCGGCCAGCACGACATCATCTATCTCGATCTCGGCACCGCCGACGGGCTACAGATCGGCAACATGGTCAACATCAGCCGCAAGCGCAAGCCATCCGAATTCATTGTCAATAAAACCGAGGTCGAACTTCCTGATGTTCTGCTCGGGGCGGCGGTGGTTCTGACCACCGAGGAGCACACCTCCTCGGCCCTGGTCCTCAAGAGCGTGGAGACCCTGCTGCGCGGCGACAAGGTGACCACGGTTACCGAGTAGGCGCCGGACATTTGTACTGCGTTTTGCAAAAAAGGGTTGAAGCCGCCAGGCCTCAATCCTTTTTTTCCGCTATTGCCCGAACCTGGAAGGTTTCGGCCCTCTATGGATGGAGACGCCGATGGATATTGGCAGCAACGAGGACTGGCTGCGGCTGCACCTGATTGCCGGACTCGGCAGACAGGGACTGTTCAAACTGATGCGCTGTTACGGCACACCGGCCGCCGCCCTGGCCGCCGACCCGGCCGAGTGGCGTACGGTCGCGGGACTGCGCCGTGACCTGAGCCCGGCGCGACAGCAGGTCGACAATACCCGCCGCCTTGAAGCCACCCTGGAACAGCTTGAATCTCTCAACGTGGAACTGGTTTCCTACTGGGACCGGCATCGCTACCCGGCGGCTCTGCGTACCATCGCCGACCCACCGGCGCTGCTTTACCTTCGCGGGCAACTGAACAGCGACGAGGCCGCCCTGGCGGTGGTCGGCTCACGCAAGGCCACAGGGCCCGGTCGACGCTTTACGGAACAGATCGCTTCCGAACTGGCGGCCGCCGGAATCTGCATTGTCAGCGGCCTGGCGCGCGGCATCGACACCGCCGCCCATCGCGGCGCCCTGGCGGTCGGAGGACGGACCATCGCCGTCCTCGGCTGCGGCATCGACCGCGTCTACCCCCCGGAAAACGATGCCCTGTTCCAGCAGATCGCCGAGCAGGGGGCCGTTCTCTCGGAATACCCGCCCGGGACGGAACCTTTGGCCGGGCATTTCCCGGGCCGCAACCGCATCATCAGCGGCCTCTGCCGCGGCGTTCTGGTGGTCGAGGCGGCCACCGGCAGCGGCTCGCTGCTGACCGTCGACTTTGCCCTCGAATCGGGACGGGAGGTCTTCGCCGTCCCCAACCAGGTGCGGTCGGCAACCAGCAACGGCGTCAACCAGCTGCTCAAGGACGGGGCCCACGTGGTGACCGACAGCCGCGACATTCTTGAGGTTCTCTGGCCCCATGTCCGATCCGGCGAAAGTTCTCCCCGAACGGGAGAGGATCTTCCGGAGTTGCCGGAGCATCAGCACAAGCTATTGAAACTGCTGAGTTTTAATCCGATTCATCGTGACCAGCTGCTGCGGACAAGTGGCTTGACACCCATGGAGCTTTCCGATAGTTTACTGCACCTAGAACTGTCCGGACACGCAACCCAGCTGCCCGGCGGTCATTACATCCGCGCCCGCTGAGCCAGGCGCGGCCAACCGATGGAGCAAGAAACGCCTGTGCGGGACCGTGTCCTGGCTATTGTCAGTCTAATCGCCCAGTATGTCATGGAAGAGCCCGAACTCTTCAACGAACGTGACATCGTCGAGCAACTGCTCGAGGAAGGGTTCGAAGCCGAGGAGATTGATGCGGCCTTCAGCTGGATGGAGCGACTTTCATTTGTCGATGAAAGACGGTCCGGCGACCTCGGCCTGAGCGAGCCGACCTACCGCGTCTTTACCGGTGAAGAGACCCAACAGCTCTCCTGCGAAGCCCGCGGTTTCCTGGTTCGGCTGCGGGCTCTCGGCATCCTCAACGACGACCTGCAGGAAGAGATCATTGACAAAGCCGTGCAGTTGAGCGAAGACGAGGTCAGCCTCAAGGAAATCAAGGCACTCACCGCCCTGACCCTCTTCAGCCGTTCCCAGGCCAACTGGCAAAGGGAAGTCGACTGCTTCATGGAAGACGACTGGTCGCGACTCTATCATTGACCTGACGACAGCCGGCTGCGGATGATACCGCAGCCTTTTTGCTTCCGGCTCGCGAGACCGCCACAACACACAGAGATCATCATGGCCAAGACCCTCGTTATAGTTGAATCCCCCGCCAAAGCCAAAACCATCGAGAAGTTCCTCGGTGCGGGCTACAAGGTACTGGCATCCTACGGGCATGTTCGCGCCCTGCCGAGCAAGCAGGGATCGGTCGATGTCGACAACGACTTCGAACCGCGCTACCACGTTCTGCCGGAGAGCAGCAAGCACATCAGTACCCTGAAGAAGGAACTCAAGGGCGTCGATGAACTGATTCTCGCGACTGACCCCGACCGCGAAGGAGAGGCGATCGCCTGGCACCTGCTGCAGGCCCTCGGCATCGATCCGCAAAAGCGCAAGCCGGTGGTCAAACGGGTCACTTTTCACGAAATCACCAGAGGCGCCATCCAGCAGGCCCTGGCCGAACCGGGCGAAATCTCGCGTGAACTGGTCGATGCCCAACAGGCGCGTTCCATCCTCGACTACCTGGTCGGCTTCAATCTCTCCCCCTTCCTGTGGAAGAAAATCCGCTACGGCCTCTCCGCGGGGCGCGTGCAATCGGTCGCATTGCGACTGATCTGTGAGCGGGAAAAAGAGATCAACGCCTTCAAAAGCGATGAATACTGGACCATCGAAGCCGACCTGAACAGCGACGCCGGAAAGCCGTTCAAGGCCAGGCTGGCCGCCATCGACGGCAAGAAGCTGACCAAGCTGGCCATCGGCAACGAACAGCAGGCCAAAGAACTGGTCTCTGAACTGAAACAACAGAGCTACCGGGTGGCCGGGCTGCAGGTCAAACAGAAAAAACGCAACCCTTCCCCCCCCTTCACCACCAGCACCCTGCAGCAGGAGGCGAGCCGCAAACTCGGCTTCTCGGCCCGCAAGACCATGCAGGTTGCCCAGAAGCTGTACGAGGGGATCGATATCGGTGAAGGGGCCATCGGCCTGATCACCTACATGCGAACCGACTCGGTGGTCCTGTCGAAGGTCGCGACCGATGAAGCGCGCGAGCTGGTAACTGAACGTTTCGGTCGTGAATACGCCCTGGCCAAGCCCCGCGTTTTCCGCAACAAGGCCAAGAACGCCCAGGAAGCTCACGAAGCGGTGCGGCCGACCAGCCTCAAGCGAACCCCGGAAGAGCTGCGCAGCAAACTGAGCCTCGACCAGTACAAACTCTACCGGTTGATCTGGCTGCGCACCATGGCCTCACAGATGGCCGCAGCCATCCTCGACGCCACCAGCGTCGATATCAGCGCCGGCGACCGCTTCCAACTGCGCGCCAGCGGTCAGGTGGTGCGTTTCCCGGGCTTCATGCAGCTCTACACCGAGGGCCGGGACGAACCGGTGGAAGAGGAATCGGGCATCCTGCCGCCGCTGGCGGAACAGGAAAAACTTGACCTGCTCAAGCTCAGCCCGGAACAGCACTTTACCCAGCCGCCGCCGCGCTTTACCGAGGCAACCCTGGTCAAGACCCTGGAGGAAAACGGCATCGGACGCCCCTCCACCTACGCCAGCATCATCCAGACCCTGGCCAACCGCAAGTATGTCCGGCTGGAAAAGCGCACCTTCTTCCCCGAAGACATCGGCATGGTGGTCAGTGACCTGCTGGCCAGGCATTTTGAAAAGTATGTTGACTATGACTTCACCGCGAAGATGGAGGAGGATCTCGACGCCATCTCCCGCGGCGAACAGCAATGGCGTCCGGTTCTGCGGCAGTTCTGGGAACCCTTCATCAGCCTGCTGCGCCAGAAGGAGCAGGAAGTCAACAAGGATGATGTCACCACCGAGAAAACCGGTCAGGAATGCCCCGAGTGCGGCAAGGAGCTGGTGATCAAGCTCGGTCGGCGCGGCAAGTTCCTCGCCTGCAGCGGCTTCCCCGACTGTCGCCACACCCAGCCGTTGAAGAACGGTTCAGAGCAGGAGCCGGAAGAGCCGGAGTACTCGGACCAGAACTGCGACAAGTGCGGTGCCAGGATGCTGATCAAACAGGGACGCTACGGCAAGTTCCTCGCCTGCAGCGCCTATCCCGCATGCAAAAACATCCAGCCGCTGGTCAAACCGAAGGCCCTGGACATTCCCTGCCCTGAATGCGGCGAAGGGGAGATGATGGAAAAGAAGAGCCGCTACGGCAAAATCTTCTATTCCTGCAACCGTTACCCCAAGTGCAAGTATGCCCTCTGGAATCCGCCTAAAGCCGAGCCCTGTCCCAAGTGCAGCTGGCCCCTGACCGAGATCAAGACCACCAAGCGTTACGGGACCGTCCGCAGGTGTCCGCAGGAAAACTGCGATTTCGAGGAAACCCTGGTGGCGCCGGAGAAACCGGTCTCAACGAAAAAGAAGCCGGCCGCCAAAAAAGCCAGGTAAGGACCGGATTCACCTCCCCCATGGAAACGCATCCGATCACTGTTATCGGCGCCGGTCTGGCGGGCTGCGAAGCAGCCTGGCAGATCGCGCGGCACGGCCTGCCGGTCGTACTCAAAGAAATGAAGCCGGAACGCATGAGCCCGGCTCATCATTCCCCGCGGTTCTGTGAACTGGTCTGTTCCAACAGCCTGCGCGGCACGCAGTTGAGCAACGCCGTCGGCCTGCTCAAGGAGGAGATGCGCCGCCTGCGGAGCCTCTTCATCCTCACCGCCGACCGCCACGCGGTTCCTGCCGGAGGCGCCCTCGCCGTTGCCCGCGACGATTTCGCCGCCGCCATCACCGCCGCCGTCCGCAGCCATCCGCTGATCGAAGTCGTTACCGGCGAAGTAACCGAACTGCCGAACGAAGGCTGGACCATTGTCGCCAGCGGACCGCTCACCTCGGAGGCCCTGAGCACCTCGATTGCCCGTCTGACCGGCACCGAGCAGCTCTACTTCTATGATGCCATCGCCCCGATCGTCGAAGCCGGATCGATTGACATGTCGGTCGCCTGGCGCGCCTCGCGCTATGGTCGCGGCGAGGACGACTACATCAACTGCCCCCTGAACGAAACCGAATACCGGCAATTCGTCACTGAACTGCGCCGGGCCGAGAAGGTGCCGGCCCGGGACTTTGAAAAACTGATCCATTTCGAGGGTTGCATGCCGATTGAGGAGATGGCCGAACGGGGCGAGATGACCCTCGCCTTCGGCCCCCTCAAACCGGTCGGCCTGCCCGACCCGCGCACCGGTCGGGAACCCTTCGCCGTCCTGCAGTTGCGCCAGGATGACCGCCACGGCCAGCTCTACAACATGGTCGGCTGCCAGACCAAGCTGACCTACCCCGAGCAGCGGCGGATTTTCCGCAGCCTGCCGGGACTGCGGCAGGCCGAATTCGCCCGGCTCGGCAGCATGCATCGCAATACATTTCTCAACGCCCCGCGCTGCCTGACCCCGACCCTGCAGTTCAGGGAAGCAGAACACCTGCTGTTCGCCGGCCAGATCACCGGCGTCGAAGGCTATGTCGAATCAGCCGCCTGCGGCTTCCTCGCCGGCTGTTTCGCCGCCCGCCTGGCACGCGGTGAAGAGATCTCCCTGCCGCCGGAAACAACCGGGTTCGGTGCCCTGCTGGCCCATCTGCGACATGCCGACGACAACCATTTCCAGCCATCCAACATCAACTACGGCCTCTTCCCCCCTCTTGCGCAACGCATCCGCAAACGCAGTGAGAAACGACTTGCCCTGGCCGAACGCGCCCTGCGGGACCTGCGGGCCTGGTGGGCCGAAATCAACCCCGAACGATCCTCCTGAACAACATTTTTTCTCCTGATTTCAGGCAACTGCTTGTTGAACAAGCCTTTTTCCTTTATCATTAGCCTTAGGCCGGTGATTGAATCACTGGTCAAGCCTTGATCTGACTCCGGTCCCCTGCCGACTGCCACCGGCAAACCGGTATCCTGTCTTCAACAGGTTGCGACCCGCTATGGCTGACAATATTCTGTTCACTGCAGACCCGGTCGAACTGCTCGACACCCTGCGCGAATTCTCTTTCCTGCAGCCCTACAACCTGGCTGTTTTTTCCGAACGGGAAGGGCTGGTCGCGTTTCGAGGAGAAAAAAACCGGATGTGCGGCGCCTTCGGCGAGAACTGGCTCTGTCTCGATGGTTGCGACAAGAACTACAAACAGGAAATCGATCGCGCCGTCAGCGAACGCAAGGCACGTATTTTCAACTGCTCCAGCGGATTGCTCAATTTCGTGCTCCCGTTCCAGGACCGCGATCAACACATCCACTACCTGCTTGCCGGCGGCATTCGGGATCAGGCCACCGACCTCGAACACCTGGAAACCATTATCCGTGACCGCCAGATCAACGGCATCTATTTTCTTGAACAGTGGGAGCAGCTGCCAAGCACCACGCGTCTCGCGGTCAAGGATGTAATTGACAATATCTACGGGGTGCTGCCGCTGATCGGGGACAACAATTACTACGCCCGGGTCTATGAACGCACCGTCGACCTCATCAATACCATCTCCGACCTTGGTCCGGAAATCGACCGGGCGGAAACGGTCGATGATGTCATCCAACTGCTCAGCGAAACCCTGACGGTGCTGTTCAATATCCCCCGCATCGCGATCCTCTACCCGCAGGGCAACAAACGCCAACTGATTCTCAAAGGCCTGCTCGGACTGGACAACGGTGCCGCCATCCGCCTGGGGGCAAAGAGTTCCGGGGTCCTGATGCAGCGCAAGGGTGAGCGATCCCTGGTGCTGCGCGGCAAACAACTGAAGAGTCTTTTCCCCTATCTCGATGCCGAACACCTGAGCTGCCTGCCGCTGCTGGTCGACAATAAACTGATCGGCTTTCTCGCTCTCTTCGACCACGAACTTTCCCAACGCGACCTGATGATCATCGAACTGCTCTGCAGCCGCATCGCCGGCAAACTGCTGCGTCTGCGCCGGCGCCGCAACCGGGAGCAGGAAAGCCAGCGTTCCCGGCAGCTGCTCGATATGGTCAGCCGTCTCGCGCAACTGGAAAATTCCCAGCATTTCCACCAGGGGCTGGTCGAGATGGCAACCGATCTGCTCGATGCCGGCAAGGGCTCGCTGATGCTGCTCGACGACCGCCGGGAAAAGCTCGCCATCGTCGCCTCCATCGGCATGAACCGCCAACTGGCACGCAACATGAAACTGCTCAAGGGGCAGGGCATCGCCGGCCGGGTGGTGATCACCGGCAGCCCGATGCTGGTCCACGATATTGAACAGGATCAACGTGTCAGCATTGACAAACGTCCTCGTTTCGCGACGCAATCCTTTCTCTGCCTGCCCTTCCGCAGTGAAAATGAAATCATCGGCGTCCTCAACCTGAGCGACAAGAACAACGGCAGCGCCTTCACCGTTGCCGACCTGAAAACGGTCGAGCCGCTGCTCGAGCATGCCGGCAGCCTGGTGCGGCGCGCCGGCACCCTGGAGCGCGCCAGCCTGCTTGAGGAACTTTCTTCCTGCGACAGTCTGACCGGACTGCACAATCGACGCTTCCTCGACCAGCGGCTGGACGAGGAACTGAACCGCAGTTCACGTCAGAAGCTGGAATTTTCGGTGCTGCTGCTCGATATCGACCACTTCAAGAACTACAACGATCACTGCGGCCACCTGGCTGGCGACAAGGCCCTGAAAAAACTCTCGCATCTGCTGCGTCGTTCCGCCCGGGAGATGGATTCCGTCACCCGCTTCGGCGGCGAGGAGTTCTGTATTCTGCTGCCGGAAACCGGGCGCGAACCGGCCCGCATGGTTGCCGAACGCATCCGCCACGGCATCGAACGAGAACCCTTTTACCAGGAAGAGGTGCTGCCCGGCGGCCGTCTCACCATCAGTATCGGCATTTCCTGTTACCCGGCCGACGGTGACAGTGCCGAGGCGCTGCTTGAAGCCGCCGACCGCGCCCTCTACCAGGCCAAGGACAACGGCCGCAATCGCATTCAGCTGTTCGAACCCACCCTGCGCCAGCAGCGCATTGTTTTCATCTGATCTCACCGGGGCGGACCCTCCCGGCCTCTCCCATCTTGCCTGAAAGCCCGGTTGCGGCTACAATCGCCATTCCCAATCACCGAATCGAGTTCGCCATGCAGCAGAAAAACAATGATCAGCCGCCTGAACTGGTTCTCGCTTCCGCCTCCCCGCGGCGCCGGGAGCTTCTCCAGCGGGTCGGCCTGAATTTCGCCGTCGTCCCGAGTACCGCGCCGGAGGACGAAATCCCCGGGGAATCCCCCGAACAGCACGTCATCCGCCTCAGTGAAGCCAAAGCCCGCGAGGTCGCCGGCCGCGCCGCCCAGCCTGGACGTTATTTCATCGGCAGCGATACCATTGTCCTGCGCGACGATGCCATTCTCGGCAAACCGGCCGACGCCGGACAGGCCGCCGCCATGCTGCGCACCCTGTCCGGCCGACGCCACCGGGTCCTGTCCGGATTCGCAGTGGTCGACCGCGCTTCCGGCAAATGCTACAGCGGCGCGGTCAGCACCAAAGTCTTGTTCAAACAACTTACGGAGGCGGAAATCAGCGGCTACATCGCCACCGGCGAACCCTTTGACAAGGCCGGCGGCTACGCTATCCAGGGGATCGGTACGTTCATGGTTCGATCCATCGAAGGCAGCTACAGCAATGTCGTCGGTCTGCCGCTGGCCGAACTGCTCGACCTGCTCGCCGAGATCGGCGCCGCCACCCCCTTTCCGCAAGCGGAGAGAACGACATGACCATCGCCGCCAACCTCAAAGACATCCGGCAGCAGATCGAGGCCGCCTGCCGACGCTGCGGACGCGATTCCCGTGACGTCAGGCTGGTCGCCGTCAGCAAGAAAAAACCCGCCGCCGCCATCGAAGCCGCTTTCATGGCCGGCCAGAAGCTGTTCGGCGAAAGCTATGTCCAGGAATTCTGTGACAAGCAGGAACAGATCGACCAACCGCTCGAATGGCATTTCATCGGCGGGCTGCAAAGCAACAAGGTCAAGTACCTGCGTGGCAGAACCGCGCTGATCCACTCCGTTGACCGGCTCTCCCTGGCCCGGGAGATCAGCCGCCAGTGGCAGAAGATCGGGCAGCGCGCAGACATCCTGCTACAGTTCAACCTCGGCCGCGAAGCGAGCAAGAGCGGAGCCGACGAGAACCAGGCCCTCGAACTGGCCAGGGCGGTCAGCGAGCTGCCGGGACTGCAGATCCGCGGACTGATGACCCTGCCCCCCTGGGATGAGGAGCCGGAACGGGTGCGGCCCTACTTCCGCCGGCTGCGTGAGTTGGCCGGCGAGATCGAAGCGGCCGGGCTGCCCGATGTCCGCATGGAGGAGCTTTCCATGGGCATGAGCCACGATTTCGAGGTTGCCATCGAGGAAGGAGCGACCCTGATCCGTGTCGGGACGGCCATTTTCGGAGCGCGGGACTAAAAGAGATGAACTGCTCCGGCCGAATTCAAACCGCTCGTCTGCTCCGCTGATCATGGGCCGCCTGCGGCAACGCGACATCGCGCTGTTTTTCTTTCCGCTGCTGCTCAACGTGCAGCTGATGAGCATCTCCCACACCGTCATCAACGGCGCCCTGGCGCGGCTGGAAGACTACGTCACGGCACTGGCCGGTTTTTCGGTGGCGATGGTGATCCATCTCTTCATCGCCTCCCCGTCCTACCAGAACCACACCGTCGCCATCGCCATGGTCAGGGGACGCAGATCGCTCAAGGCGGTGCTGCTGTTCGTGCTGCTGGTCGCCGCCTACGTGTCCCTGATGCTGTCGCTGATCGCCTTCACGCCGCTCGGCAACCTGGTGCTGGAAAGAATCCTCAGCACCCCGCCGCAGATCGCCGAAGAGACCCGCAGGACCCTTCGCCTGCTGGTGCTGCTGCCCCTGTTCACCGGACTGCGCGGCCTCTTCCAGGGGCTGGTGATCCAGGCGCGCCGCACATCCCTGGTCTCTCTGGCCACCGGGGTCCGGGTCGGCTTCCTGTTGCTGCTGCTCACTTTAGGAAACAGCTGGTTCTCCGGCGCCGCGCTCGGGGCCTTCGCCCTGGTCGGCTGTATCATGATTGAGACCCTGTTGATGGGATTGTTCGCCTGGCGGGTTCACCTGCCCCGGGACAAGGAGGCGGTGGAGGATTCCACCGGCAGCATCCTGCGCTACGCCTTCCCCCTCGCCTGGTCCTCCTGCCTGCAGCAGACCGTGCCATTGCTGATCAATGCCATCATCAGCCGCCTGCCGGACGCGCCTCTGGCATTGGCAGCCTTCGGCGTCATCCGCGGATTCCTGTTCCTGCTCGCCGGCCCGATGCGCAACCTGCAGCAGGCCTACCTGACCCTGGTCCGCGGGGATGAAGACAGAGCGGTACTGGTCCGCTTCCACCTGCTGCTGGCCATCGGCATGGGCGCACTGATCCTGCTGGTCGCCGGGCCTTTGAGCGCGACCGTCCTCGGCGGCTGGCTGGGCGTCGCCGACCGGTTGCGCGGCTACATCACCTGGCCGCTGGCCGCCTGCGGCATCTTCCCGCTGCTGTACGGCACCACCAACCTGTTGCGCGGCTGGTTCGCCGGCGCCCGGCAGACCGCCCGTCTCGGACATTCCACGCTGCTGAAGGGTTTCTTCATCCTGCTGCTCTGGCCACTGATCCTCTGGCTGCGGCCCCCGCTTTCCGGCATCGGCGTCGCGATCATGCTGCTGATCGCGGCCGAAATCCTGGAAACCGTCTATCTTGCCCGGCAGCGCTCAAAACTCGGGAGCAGGGTTGAGCATTTGCTGCCACGGTAGTTCAAAGGTGCGAGGTGCGAGGTGCGAGGACCGGCACGGTCGTGCCGGTCCCGGTCTTCAGCGGGTGCCCAGCAACTGCAGCAGCACGCCGACGGCGGCGTCCCCGGTGGCCTCTTCGGCAGCGCCGAACCAGCTGACTTCGATCTGTCGGGCCGAAACCTTGAAGATGTAGAGCAACCGCGAGCGAACCGCGTCGACCCGCCTGCGGGCCAACTTCAGGTCGGCCCGGGTGCCGCGCGAGACCCCCTGAATTTTCAGTTTCCTCGCCGGGTCCTTCTTCAGCGCCGCGGCCAGTTCGGCGATCGCCTCCGTCCCCCCTTCAGGCGTGGTACCGTCGGGCTGGTAACGCAGGGGCACCCGCTTGAGAACCTTCCGCGGGACGACCCGACGAGGGGCCGGGGCCGATTTCACGGCGACAGACTGGCGATGGACCGCCCGCTTCCGGGACTCACCGTTCCGGGCGGACGCGGCCGCCGGGCGCGGTGACGCCCCCCCGGCAAAGGCCTCCGTGGACACGAACGCGATGTCAACCCGACGGTTGCGGGCTCGTCCCGCCTCGCTGCCATTGGCGGCGAGCGGTCGGGAGGAATCGAGCCAGGCGATGCCGATCCGCCCTTTGGCAATCCCGTACTCATTGACCAGCAGATTTCTCACCGCCCTGGCCCGATCGTGAGAGAGGCGAACGTTGAGCGCGTGGGAACCGGTGTCGTCGGTGTGCCCGGCGAGGGCAATCCTGGTCCGGGGGTGGCTCTTCAGTTCACCCGCCAGTCGGGCAACAGCCGCCCGATCGCGCGGGCTGACCCGCGCCGAATTCAGACCGAAATGAACCTGGAATCCCGACAGGTTGACCGCCCCGAAACCGACCGACGGCACCAGCAGTCCTAGACAGCAGCCGATAAGTATCCAAGATCGCAACATGAAATGAATCCTCCCCAGTGTATTTTCAAACCGTGACCGACCCTTCAGGACGACAGGCAACGGTCCTCAGGGTAACACACCAAATGTCCGCAATTCATGAAAAATCGAATTCCGCTATGATGAAGAGATGAAGGAAAAAAAACACCCCTGCCCCGACTGCCGCATGTGCCAGTGGTGTTCGGATGACCGTTGCCGGCTCTGCCTGAAGAGCGGAACCGGCTGCCGCAAAAAACTCTCGATGGCGGAGCAGATTGCGCTGTACGAAGAACTCAACTGCGTTCCCTGCCGGGCGCAGGCCAAAAACAGGTTGCATCATCCGGATAAACGGATAAAATAGCGGACATGCGTGAATATGCCCGTTTTTTCAAGGCTCTCTCCGACCCGACCCGGCTACGGATCCTGCTGCTGCTTTCGCGCGGGGAACTTTCGGTCGGCGATTTGACCCGCAGTCTGAAACTGCCGCAGTCGACGGTGTCGCGCCATCTCGCCTACCTGCGCGGCGCCGGTTGGGTGGATGATCGCCGTGACGGGGTCAGAATCATCTATCAGCTGGTCAAATCGGGCATCGACATGCAGCGCCGGCTGCTGTTCCTGCTGGAAAAGGAACTCTACGACCTGCCGGTGGTGCAGCAGGACTTCAAGGCGCGGGACAACCTCAAGCAGGCGCAACCGGCAAGGCAGGCCCCCACGGCCGGGGTCCCGCCGGATCGCTCCTACCGCTGAACAGCCCTCTGCTACCCTCCTGCACTTTTCAGCCCCCACGAATCCACTGGTTCAGGTTTCCACCTGGCGGACTCAGCCTTCACCGGCAATGGCGCGGTCGATCGACAACCTTCCACCGCCTTTTATCAACAGGGCCAGGGCGATACCGAGAGCCAGCAGGTGGTACTCGAAACCCTCGCCCTGCTGGTTGCCGAACCAGTTCATGAAAAAACCGTTCTGCCAGTGAACCATGGCAATCGCTCCGGCCATCACCGCCGCCACCCCGAGAGCGCCGAGACGAGTCAGGAAACCGACGATCAGCCCCAGGGCGCCAAGGGACTCGGCCAGGATCACCAGCACGGCAACCGCGCCGGGCAGCCCCATCGTGGCGGTGAAGAAACCGTAAGTACCGGAAAAACCATGACCGCCGAACAGGCCCAGGGTCTTCTGCAAGCCGTGCGGCAGGATGACGATGCCAAGGGTCAGTCTGAGCAGCAGCAGGATAATATCATCGCTTGTATGAAGGCATTTTTTCCACATTTGTCTTTCCTTTCAAAGTAGTTTAAATTCAAACTATCTGTCGAACGAAAATTCAGTCGCCGACTCCCAGCTTGCGACAGAGACGCCGCAGCGTCTCCTGTTCTTCGGCACTGAGAACGTCCAGACGCTGTTTAATGCCGGCGACCTGGCGCGGCATGATGCGGGCGATCAGTTCCCGTCCGGAATCGGTCAACGCGACACTGTAATAACGCCGGTCTTCCGCCTGGCGCCGTCGTTTAACCAAACCGCGCTTCTCCAGGTTGTCAACCACGGTGGTCACATTGCCGCCGCTTCTGAGAAGCTTTCTGCCAATGTCCCGCTGACAAAGCGGGCCGAGATGGTAAAGCGCCTCAAGGGTGCCGAACTGACCGACCGTCAATTTTTCCGCGGCAAGATGACGCGTGGTGTCGGCGGTAACCACTTCGCTGCAGCGCAACAGATTGATATAAGTACTGAGTGCCCGTCGTTCAGATGTCGTTCCCGGATACTTCGTCGCCATAGCCAGTTCCATGTCAAATGGTTTAAATTTAAACTATCAGCACCATGAAGCGGTTGTCAAGCCCCGCACCATCAGGCGGAAAACATTTCAGTACCCGGTATGAACGAACATCACCTGGCCGGGAGTGAATTCGTCGTTGGTTTTGCCGAGTCAGCGCCGATGTCACTTCCGCCAAGCAGGTAGATCTTGCCCCACGGCCGCTGCTACGGCTTCAGACATAGATCAAGAAACACGACTACAGCCCTGAATTTGACCTGAATCAGTGGGTTCATGGCGGAGGAAGACGGAGACCCGAGGACAAATTCTCAGCCGTCGGAAGGGTCAACCCGGGCGGCCAGATCGAAAAACAGTTCCTGATCGAGAATCAGCGCCAGACCGTCGGTCTTGCTGCGGCGGCCGATGGCGACAATCCAGTTTTTCCATTCGACGGGGAAGACATCCGCCGCATCGGTGATCAGTTCGGCGGACAACTCCTCGACTGCATCCACCGCATCGACCGAAAAGGCCACCTGCGCGCCCTCATGCTCCAGGATCACGGCAACCTGCCGGCGGGTCTGTTCCCTGACAATCTGGCGGAATGCGGCAAACAGCTCGATCATGACGGAAAGTTCGTGTTCCCTGGTCTGCTCGATGAGGGTGTAAGCAGCCTCGAATTTACCGGCGATCTCGTACTTTTTAACCTTTTCGGCAATCGCGTGGATGGTTCGGTGAGGCGTATCGAATTTTCGCAACAGTCCCTGCAGCACCAGGTCATCGGTGGTGTAGGAATCGTACCACTTGCCGAAGGCGCACTTGTGCGGGTCGGTCGCCAGGGCGAATTCACGCTGTTCCTTGACCGACAGCTCCAACTGGTCAAGCCAGTTGCGATGATCATTTTCCCGCTGATCAATCAGCGAGCAGAGACTTTCGGCCGTCTCGGAAATCGACTTTCGGCCGAGCAGGACACGAAAGTCGACCAGGGGAACAATCTGCCCACGGTGATTGATCGTCCCAGAGAGGTATTGTTCGGTACCGGGCAACCTGGTCAATGGCGGCATCGCCACCATGTCATGGACATCCAGCGCGTTGATCGCAAAACTGTTCTGGTCAATATTGACCACGATCCACAACTGGTTGCCGAATTCAACCTGCTGACGACAGGCGGTTTGCACAGACATGAGGGCTCCCCGGGATAAAGATACAGACAATTGAATATCCTTCCATTCCGTATCGTCATCCGAGAATAAAAGTTTAGGCTGGAATCGACGATCATGCCCGATGGTGTCACAAAACAGGTCACTGCAGCAGCAACGCCGGATCAAAACCGATACGGATCGCGCCCCAGTGGCGGCCGTCAATCTCCACCGGCAGGGAAAGGTCGCTGAGAATTTCTCTGGTATCCCCTTCCGGTCCCGGAGGAGAAAGGAAGCGACCATGCCGACCACCAACATGTTGCCAGGCCTGCTGCTGGCCGTCAGTATCATCTTCACCCCCGGAAACCTGCCGGCAGGATGGTGGGAAGAGGGGCAGAAGCTGCTGGAAAATGCAACGGCGCCACAAGGAAAACCGGCGCTGTCCGAAGCAGAAATCGGTTCGGGTCTGAAAGAAGCCTTGCGGATCGGCAGCGAGCGGGTGGTTGAACAGCTCGGCAGAGCCGACGGTTTCAACGGCGACGAGGCCATCCACATCCCCCTGCCGCCGGAACTGGAAAAGGTCGACAGCGCCCTGACGGTGATCGGCATGGGCAGGATGACCGAAGATCTCGAACTGCAGCTCAACCGTGCCGCCGAAGCGGCCACGCCGAAGGCGAAAGCCCTGTTCAGCCAGGCCATCAGGGAGATGACCATCGATGACGTGATGGCAATCTACAACGGGCCCGAGGATGCGGCGACCCGCTATTTCAAGGGAAAAATGTCGGCGCCGCTGGCCGAGGAAATGCGCCCGGTGGTCGCAGACAGCTTGACCGAAGTCGGTGCTATCCGCAGCTACGACAGCACCCTGGGTGAATACCGCAACCTCCCCTTCGTCCCCGATATTCATGCCGACCTGACCGGCTGGGTGGTGGAGAAAGGACTGGACGGAATCTTCTACTACCTGGCCAAAGAGGAAGCCGCCATCCGCGCCGATCCGGCCCGGCGCACCACCGAACTGCTGCAGAAGGTGTTCGGCGGCGGGAACTGAATCCGTCCGGCAGCACCGGGTCAGAATTCGGCGTGTCCGGGAGTCCGCGGGAAGGGAATGACATCGCGGATGTTCTCCATTCCGGTGACGTACATCAGCAGCCGCTCGAAGCCGAGCCCGAAACCGGCGTGCGGGCAGCTGCCCCAGCGGCGGATATCCCGGTACCACCAGAGCGGCGCGGCATCCATCCCCAGCTCGGCCATGCGGGCATCGAGCCGGTCAAGCCGTTCCTCGCGCTGCGAACCGCCGACGATTTCCCCGACCCGCGGCACCAGCAGGTCCATGGCGGCCACGGTGCGGTCATCGTCGTTCATCCGCATGTAGAAGGCCTTGATCTGCTTCGGGTAGTCGGTCACGAACAGCGGGCCGCCGACCACCTCTTCGGTCAGGAAGCGCTCATGTTCCGACTGCAGGTCGGCCCCCCACCGGACCGGAAATTCAAATGTTTTTCCCGACTTTTCCAGTTCCGCCACCGCCTCGCTGTAGCTCATGCGGGCGAACTCCGCCCGGGCCAGGGCTTCGAGCTTGGCGATCAGGCCCTTTTCGATCTGCTGATCGAAGAAATCAAGATCCTCACGGCACTCCTCAAGCACCGCGGTCACCATCGCCCGCATGAAATCCTCGGCCAGGTCGCAGTTGCCTGCCAGGTCGCAGAAAGCGATTTCCGGCTCAATCATCCAGAACTCGGCGGCATGACGGCTGGTGTTGGAATTCTCGGCGCGGAAGGTCGGGCCGAAGGTATAGACATTGGAGAAAGCGGTGGCGAACAGCTCGGCCTCCAGCTGCCCGGAAACGGTCAGACCGGCCTGCTGACCGAAAAAGTCACGGCGGTAATCGACCCCCCTCTCCCCCTTCGGCGGCTTCTCCATGTCGAGGGTGGTGACCCGAAACAGCTCACCGGCCCCCTCGCAGTCACTGGCGGTGATGATCGGCGTCTGCACGTAGAGAAAGCCGCGCTCCTGGAAGAAGCGATGCACGGCATAGGCCAGGCGGCTGCGCACCCGGAAGACCGCGCCGAAACTGTTGGTGCGGGGTCGCAGATGAGCAATGGAGCGCAGAAACTCGAAGCTGTGCCGCTTCTTCTGCAGCGGGTAATCCTCGCCGGTGGGACCGATCAGCTCAATGGCGGTGGCCTGCAGCTCCCACGCCTGCCCGGCCGCCGGGGACGCGACCAGGTTGCCGCGGACGGCGACGGCCGCCCCGGTCCCCAGCCCGTCCGGCAGGACCTGCAGCAGCTCGGTTGCGGCGACCACCTGCAGCGCGGCGAAACAGGAACCGTCGTTGACAGCGATGAAACTGACCTCCTTGCCGCGCCGGAGGGTACGCACCCAGCCGCGGACGCAGAGATCGGGCTGGACTTCATTCCGCCGCAGCACCTCCGCGACGGACCGGACCTTACTGTTGTCGATTGCAGTCGGCATGAACAACTCCTGGACCGGCAGGATTTCAGATCAGAAAACCCTGCCGAATGTTTATTGTTATCAAACTTATTTCTTGGCGCTGCAGATTATCTCTGTTCAGGCCCCCGGACTCAAGAAATTTTCCGTCCACAACCCTCATTCAGGCCTTGCAGAGTTCAAGGATACTACAGTAAAATCCGGTTTTCTGAAACCGGACTTGCCCTCGACAGCCAATGCACGCATCCCCTCCGCCCGGACCGTGCGCGGCCCGGACCGGCCAGCAGTGAAGATTCCTTCCTGAACCAAAGCCAGTCCGCACGCAGGGAAACATCCGCCCGCCACGCGCGCGGCGACAAGGAACAGGCATGAAGAAACTGACGATCGATGAAACCTACTGCAAGGGCTGCGGCCTCTGCGTCGATGCCTGCCCGAAGGGGCTGCTCGCGCTGTGCGAAGAGATCAACCGCCTCGGCTTCACACCGGCCACCATCAGCCCGGAAAACCTTGAAGCCTGCGTCAGCTGCGCGCTCTGCGCCCAGGTCTGTCCGGACGTGGCCATCCGCGTCGCCAGAGAGGTGAAGGAGAAATGAGTCAATCGACACCAGCACGCGTCTTCCTGAAAGGCAACGAAGCGGTCTGCTACGGCGCTATCGAGGCCGGCTGCCGCTACTATTTCGGCTACCCGATCACGCCACAGAGCGAAATCCCGGCCCTGATGTCCAGCGAACTGCCGAAGCACGGCGGCCAGTTCCTGCAGGCCGAAAGCGAGGTCGCCTCGATCAATATGCTGCTCGGCGCCAGCGCCTGCGGCGCCCGGGCGATGACCTCGTCCTCCAGCCCCGGCATCTCACTCAAGCAGGAGGGAATCTCCTACCTGGCGGGCAGTGAGCTGCCCGGGCTGATCGTCAACATCTCCCGTTCCGGCCCCGGGCTCGGCGGCATCGACGCCTCCCAGGCCGATTATTTCCAGGCGGTCAAGGGCGGCGGTCACGGCGACTACCGGATGATCGTCCTGGCCCCCCATTCTGTGCAGGAAATGTACGACCTGACCATGCACGCCTTCGATCTCTCCGACCGCTACCGGATGCCGGCCATGCTGCTCGGCGACTCCCTGGTCGGCCAGATGAAAGAGGCGATCGAACTGCGCCCCCGCCCTGAAGTCGAGCTGCCGGCCAAGGACTGGATCGTCACCGGCAAGGGCGGACGCGAGGAGCAACGCATCGTCAAATCACTGTTTCTCGGCGACGGCGAACTTGAAGCCCACAACCGGCACCTGCAGGCCAAGGCCCAAGCCCTGCGGGCCAACGAGGTGATGGCCGAGGAGGTCGCCCTGGAGGACGCCGAACTGGTCCTGGTTGCCTTCGGCGCGGCAGCGCGGATCGCCAAAACCGCGGTGCGGATGGCCCGGGAGGCGGGGCTCAAGGTCGGCATGCTGCGACCGATCACCCTCTTCCCCTTCCCCGAACAGCACCTTGCCCGGCTGGCGGAAACGGCGCGCCGCTTCCTCTGCATCGAACTGAATACCGGGCAGATGGTCGAGGATGTGCGCCTGGCGGTCAACGGCCGGCGTGAAGTCCATTTCTACGGCCGTCCACCGGGAACCGGCTCACTGCCGACCCCCGAAGAACTGTACGAGCAGATCCGAGAAAGTTATTGAGGCCGACCATGACCATGCAAACCGTTTTCGAACGTCCGCAATCTCTGAAAGATGTCCCGAGCCACTTCTGCCCCGGCTGCCATCACGGCCTTATTCACCGCCTGGTCGCCCAGAACCTCGACCGCCTCGGGCTGCAGCAGCAGACCATCGGCGTCGCCTCGGTCGGCTGCAGCGTCTTTCTCTATGCCTACCTGGATGTCGATGTCATCGAGTCACCACATGGCCGCGCCCCGGCCGTCGCCACCGGCGCCAAGCGGGTGCAAAGCGACAAATTTGTCTTCACCTACCAGGGGGACGGCGACCTGGCGGCGATCGGCACCAGCGAGATCATCCATGCCGCCAACCGCGGCGAAGCCTTCAGCGTACTGTTCGTCAACAACACCACCTACGGCATGACCGGCGGCCAGATGGCCCCGACCACCCTGCTCGGCCAGGAATCGGCCACCTCCCCGGGCGGCCGCAGCGCCGAACGGGACGGTCACCCGATCCGCATGGCCGAGCTGCTCGCTCAGCTGGACGGAGTCGCCTATTCGACCCGGGTGGCGGTCGACAGCCCGCAGCATGTCCGCCAGGCCGACAAGGCGATTGAAAAAGCATTCCGCCTGCAGCGTGACGAGGGCAGATTCGCCTTCGTCGAGATTCTGTCGACCTGCCCGACCAACTGGGGGATGGACCCGCGACGGGCCAACGCCCGGGTCGCCGAGGAAATGATCCCCTGCTTCCCGCTCGGGATTTTCAAGGATACCCAGAGCCAGGAGGGCAACCAATGACTTACGATGTTTTCATGGCCGGCTTCGGCGGCCAGGGGGTGCTGATGATGGGCGACCTGCTGGCACGGGCGGCTATCTTCGAAGGAAAGAATGTCTCCTACTATCCTTCCTACGGGGTGGAGAAACGGGGCGGAGCGGCGACCTGCACGATCGTGATTTCTGACCAGGAGGTCGGCTCGCCGGTGATCGGCCGACCGGGCGCGGCGATCATCCTCAACCAGCTTTCCTGCGACAAGTACCTGGAGAAGGTCCGCCCCGGCGGATTCTGCCTGCTCAACAGTTCCCTGATCGATCTGCCCGCCAATCCACGCGATGATATCAACCTGGTTTCGGCCCCGCTGACCGAAATCGCCCGGGAAACCGGCGGCGACCGCCTGCTCAACATGGTCTCCCTCGGCGCCTACGTCACCGCCACCGGCGCGGTCGACGCCGCCAGCCTGGAGAAGGCCCTGGAACAGGCCCTGCCGGAGCGCAATCACCGCTTCATTCCGATGAACATCGAGGCGATCAAGCGTGGTGCGGCGCTGGTAAAACAATAAGAAAATCTTTGGGGCCACCAAGACACCAAGGGCACCAAGAAAGGCAAAATCGTTCTCGCGCCCGTTCGCTGGCGCTCACTTGAGACGCAGAGACGCCAAGGCTGGAGAAATTCATAACTGAAAAAATAACGGCCATCTCCAGGTTCAAGGAGATGGCCGTTTCTCTATTTTGGCAGACAGGTTCAGGGCGGTTGAGACGTGCCCGTATGCAAGGCGCGCGAAGACTGAAACCGCAGGTGTAGCGGCAGCTACATCGAGGATTGAAGGCTGAGCGAACGCAGCAGACGGGCGTGTATCGGCCGCCCTCACACCCGTTGAAGGCGGTCGAGATTCGTGCAGATGCAAGGCGTCTCACGCACTGAGGAATGAGGCGTAGCGACAGCTACGTCGGAATGACGAAGCGCGGGAGCAACGCAGCAGATGTGCGGATATCGGCCGACCTCGCCATCAGCCGCCCTGCTCCCTCGTCTTGTGGAAGACGATCTCCGGCCATTGCTCCTGCACATACCCCAGCCGCCACTCGCTCGAGGCCAGGTAGGCTAGGTTGCCCTCGGCGTCAAGGGCGAGGTTGGCCTGGTTCTTCTTCTGGAATTCCTCCAGTTTCTTCGCGTCCTCGCAGTCGATCCAGCGGGCGGTGGCGAAGTCGATCCCCTCGTAGACGGCGTCGACCCCGTACTCGTTCTTCAGTCGTTCCATGGTGACGTCGAACTGCAGCACCCCGACCGCGCCGAGAATCCAGTCGGCACCGAGCAGCGGCCGGAAGACCTGCACCGCCCCCTCCTCGGCGAGCTGGGTCAGCCCCTTGTCGAGCTGCTTGACCTTGAGGGGGTTCTTCAGCCGCACCCGGCGGAAATGCTCCGGGGCGAAGCTGGGAATGCCGGTGAACTTGAGCGGCTCCTTGCTGCTGAACGTGTCGCCGACCTTGATGGTGCCGTGGTTGTGCAGGCCGATGATATCGCCCGGATAAGCCTCCTCGATGTGGGCACGGTCCTGGGCCATGAAGATGATGGCGTTGTTCAGCGCCACTTCCTTGCCGATGCGGTGGTGACGGACCTTCATCCCCCGCTCGAACTTGCCGGAGCAGATGCGCAGAAAGGCAATCCGGTCGCGGTGCGCCGGGTCCATGTTCGCCTGGATCTTGAAGACGAAGCCGGAGAACTGCTCCTCGTCCGGGCGCACCTCGCGGGTCTCGGTCATCCGCGGCCCCGGCGCCGGGGCCAGTTCGACAAAGGCGTCGAGCAGTTCCCGCACCCCGAAGTTGTTGACCGCGCTGCCGAAAAAGACCGGGGTCTGGCTGGCCTTGAGAAAATCCTCGAGGTCGAAGGGGTTGGCCGCCCCCTCGAGCAGCTCGACATCCCCGCGCAACTCAATGGCCTGGTCGCCGAGCAGCTCGTCGAGCCGGGCATCGGCCAGATCCTCGATGGTGATCAGCTCCTGATTGCGGGTCTCGGCGCCGGGGGTGAACAGGTTGAGCTGCTTGCGGTAGAGGCTGTAGACCCCCTTGAAGCGCTTGCCCATACCGATCGGCCAGGCCAGCGGCGCGCATTCGATCTGCAGTTTCTCCTCGATGTCGGCCAGCAGGTCAAGGGGATCCATCCCCTCGCGGTCAAGCTTGTTGATGAAGGTGATTACCGGGGTGTTGCGCATCCGGCAGATCTCCATCAGCTTCTCGGTCTGCGCCTCAACCCCCTTGGCCGAGTCGATCACCATCAGCGCCGCATCGACGGCGGTCAGCACCCGGTAGGTATCCTCGGAAAAGTCCTGGTGGCCCGGGGTGTCGAGCAGGTTGATCTCGAAGTCGCGGTGATTGAACTTCATCACCGAGGTGGTCACCGAAATACCGCGCTCCTGCTCCATCTTCATCCAGTCGCTGGTGGCGTGGCGGGCGGCCTTGCGCGCCTTGACCGCACCGGCGAGATTGATGGCGCCGCCGAACAGCAGCAGTTTCTCGGTCAGGGTGGTCTTGCCGGCATCCGGGTGGCTGATGATGCCGAAGGTCCGCCGCCGGGCGATTTCTTCCTGGAGTCGTTTGCTCACGAGTCAATCCTTGGGTTCAACTGCCGGAGCGGCCGCGCCGCGCCGAATGACAAAAAAAACCGGGCCGAAAACGGCCCGAGGAAAGCTGGATTCTAGCCCGGAACGGGGACCAGGGTCAATCCCCGCCCCTCTCCGTGGGCACAACCGGCAGGGTGAAAGAGACCCGGGTGCCGACCCCCTCTTCGCTTTCGAGCCAGATATGGCCGCCATGGGCATCGACGATGATCTTCGCCACACTCATCCCGAGGCCGGTTCCGGCAACCGCGGTGGTCGAGGTATCGGCACGGTAAAACCGTTCGAAAACATGGATCGCCTGTTCTTCACTCATGCCGATGCCCTGGTCGCTGACGGTCACCTGCAGGTTATCGTCGACCAGCCGGGCGATGATGGTGATTTCACCACCGTCGGGCGAATACTTGACCGCGTTGCCGAGCAGGTTGGCCATCAGCTGCTCGAACCTGAGCCGGTCGGCATGAAGTTCAATGTCGTCCGGTACGACATCCAGCCGCAGCTTATGACTGCCGGAGAGTCGGGTTGTCCGGCGAACCTGGTCAAGGGCGGCGGACAGGGCGAATGTTTCTTTTTTCAGCGACAGCATCTGCCCGGCCTCGATACGGCTGACGTCGAGCAGATCATCGACCATCCGCGCCAGGGCCTGGGCCTTGTCGTAGATATAGTTGACGAATTCCCGACGCTGTTCCGGCTGAAATTCCTCCAGCGGATGCGTGACCAGCAGTTCGGTGTAACCCATGATGGTGGTGATGGGCGTATGCAGTTCATGGGCGGCCATGGCCAGAAATTCACTTTTCATCCGGTCGAGAGCGCGCTCACGGGAGACATCCTGCATCAGCACGATCTGCCCGCTGATCTCACCGGCCTGGCTCAACAGCGGGGAACAGCGGCCCTGGTAGACACGTTCCGGCCGGTCAGGGTTGCCGGTCTCCCTGCTGAAGTCGAAATGCCCCGGTTGATCCGGATCCGCCAGAGCCTCCTGGAACAATTGTTCAAGCCCCGACCCCGCCAGGGCTTCTGCGAGCGGACGCTCGGCAACAGCGGAAAAAGAGATGCCCAGAGCAGTTTCCGCGGCCGCGTTCATCAGCACCACCCGTTGCTGCTGATCGACAACCAGCAGCCCGTCGGCAACCGAATTGAGGATGCCGTTGATCTTCTCCCGGCCGGCTTCGGTCTCGGCCAGCGCGGCCTTGAGGGCGGCCTGGGCGAGGGTCCGTTCGGCGATCTCGGCGGTCAGCTGCTGGTTGGCCAGCAACAGCTGCCCGGTCCGTTTCTGTATCCGTTCTTCCAGGGCCTCGTTGTTCGACTGCAGATCGATTTCGGCCTGTTCCCGCTGCAGCCAGAATTTTTTCGCCTTGTAAAGCAGCAACAGAACAACCAGCAGCATGCCGCCGCAGAGCCCCAGCAACAACAGGGTTGAACGCCGGGTCAACTGATCGATACGCTGCTGGTTCCGGGTGACATTGTAATAGACTTCCAGCGCCCCCCCGAACCCTCTGCTGTTCATCACCGGAACATAGGTTTCAACCACGTCCACCGGCAGATGCTTGCCTTCAGCGGTTTCCCGGTCTCGGCTGACGACCTTGGAATAGACCCGGCCGCGGGCAACGATCTGGTGAAAATAGGGGCTGCTGTTGATGGTGCCGATTTCCCCGGGGACAGTGGAAAAAATAATCTCTCCCCGCGGCGAGAAGACCCGCAGCTTGACCAGCAGGGAATCCTGCATCAGCAGGCGCGCCTCACGGGTAAAGGTCGGGGCAATCTGCTCCCGGTTGAGGCTGAGGTCTTCCAGCTTCAGGGTACGAACCAGGTAGTTGACGAACCGCACCGCATCATCCTCGGTCTCCTGGGTGAGCAGGTTGCGGTAGGTCGGATAGATATAGAAGAGATCGTAGAGCGGCAGGACCGTCACCAGGACCAGTGACAACAGCAGCATGTTACGCAAAAAGGTGATACGCAGCATAACCCCTCTCCCGCAGGCGATCCCATGCCCACAAAATGACAACCTGAATCAGTGAGTCCCTGTTGGATGGAGAGTGCAAGTGCTTGGTCTGAATGAGATTTCCAAAAATCTGAAGCGCCCCCATAGGTTCGCTGATGATTTTGGGGAAGCTCAGGCAGAGCAATGACTTGTGCCGGCCACCGACAAGGGGCCACTGATTCAGGGATAACTCACATGAACTATCCTGACAGCTGGAAAGGGACTTTGCAACCGGGCAATTTATGGCATACTCCTGAACCAGTGGGTTCATGGTGGATTTGGACTTGTGCTGTTCGCCGGCAATGAATTCACTGATTCAGGATACTGACGATTCGGATATTTTATTTTTCCCCTGGAGTCTCCATGCTGACACAGCGCGCCAGCGGCCTGCTGCTCCACCCGTCTTCCCTCGCCGGCCCCTTCGGCATCGGCGATATGGGTCCTGCCGCCCGGCAATTTGTCGATTTTCTCGTCCGGGCCGGGCAGAGTTACTGGCAGACCCTGCCGCTCGGCCCAACCGGCTACGGCGACTCACCCTACAGCGCCCTCTCGGCTTTTGCCGGCAATCCGCTGCTGATCTCTCCGGAACTGCTGGCAGCCGTCGGCGACCTGGAACCGGCCGATCTCGACCCCTGGCGAAAAAAGGGGGAACGAACCGATTTCAGCTGGGCCGAAAACTGCCGCCGGCCGTTACTCGAAAAAGCCGAAGACACCTTCTTCCGCTTCGCCACGACGGAACGGCGGCGGCAATTTGAAGATTTCTGCCGCAGGCAGGCCTTCTGGCTGGATGATTACGCCCTGTTCCGGGTTCTGCGTGAACAATTTGACCGACAATGCTGGAACAGTTGGCCGTCGGAGCTGCGAGATCGGGACGAGTCCACTCTCGACAAATGGCGACACAGGCTGCGCGCCCGGATTCGACAACACTACTATCAGCAGTTTGTTTTCTTCGAACAATGGCAGGGGCTGAAAAACTACGCCAACAGCCGCGGCGTCAGCATCTTCGGCGACATGCCGATTTTTGTTGCCCAGGATTCCAGTGACACCTGGGGACATCGCCAGTTTTTCCACCTGGATGCCCACGGCAACCCGCCGCTGGTCGCCGGAGTCCCTCCCGATTATTTCAGTCGAACCGGACAACGCTGGGGCAACCCGCTCTTCAACTGGGAAAAACTGGCCGAGCAGGATTATGCCTGGTGGCGACAGCGCATGGCTCGCAACCTGGAGCTGTTCGACCTGCTGCGGATTGATCATTTTCGTGGTTTTTCCGCCTGCTGGGGCATCCCCGCCGACGCCTCAACCGCGCTCGCCGGCAGCTGGCAACCCGGTCCCGGGGATCGCCTGTTCGAAGCTCTGCGGCAGGATCTCGGGCCTCTGCCGCTGGTCGCCGAGGATCTCGGCGTCATCACCCCGGAGGTTGCGGCCCTGCGTGACCGCTGGCAACTTCCGGGCATGAAAATCCTTCAGTTCGCCTTTGATTCGGACGATGACAACCCCTACCTGCCCCGCAACCACCCCGCCAACGCCGTGGTCTACACCGGAACCCATGACAACAACACCACCCTCGGCTGGTGGCGGGAACTCGACCGGACAGCCCGCCGAAGGGTACGGGATCTTCTTGGTGAACCCTGCCGACAGATGCCCCAGGACCTGATCCGCAGCGCCCTGCAAAGCCCCGCGCGGCTGGCCGTCATCCCGCTTCAGGATCTGCTCGGGCTGCCGGCCGACGATCGCATGAACCGTCCAGGTCGGCCGGACGGGAACTGGACCTGGCGCATGGCGGAAAATGTCCTGACTGTTGAACTGGCGGACTGGCTGCGGGAAGAATGTCGGCGCTGCCGGCGAACCGGCACGTGAACCGCCCATAAAAACTGGATCTTCCCAAATCCACCGGCTGTTTTGCGGACCGAGAGTGGTGGGACGGGTGAAGATGCGAGGCGCCGCGCCGCTTCGGGCACAAACATAGCCGAGCTACGTTGAACACCGATGCGGTGACGGCAACGAAGCAGATTCAGCCGTAACGACAGCCGAATCCCGAAATTGCCGGTGGATTTGGGATCTTCTTGTCTGGCAGACACCGCCTGTGCTACATTGCCAGGCGGTGTCGAATCGATTTCGCCCGGGAACCCCCGGGAAACCCAAAAACTGGAGGTTTGATTGTGAACAAACACCTGATGTTGCTTCTTGCCGGAACTGTCGCCCTGCTGCTGACAACCGGTTGTAAAAACGAAACCCCCGCCCCTGAACAGAGTGCCGCCAAACCTGCCGCGGAAACCCCGGCAACGGCGCCTGCCGCGGAACCTGCCGCTGCCCCCCAGCAGGCCGGATGGACCGGCAAGGTGCTGGAAACCATGGATGCCGCGGGCTATACCTATGTCCAGGTTGACACCGGCAGTGAAAAAATCTGGGCGGCGGCTCCCAAATTCAGTGCCAAGGTCGGCGACGCGGTGGTGGTTCCCAAGGGCATGGCGATGAAAAACTACCACAGTAAAACCCTCGACCGCGATTTTCCGGTTGTCTATTTTGTCGACGCGATCATGGTCGGCGGTGCCGACCAGCCCCTCAGCGAAACTCCGGCCGCCGCGCCGGCCGCCGCTCAGCAGAAACATCCCGATGTCACCTCGGCGGCACCGGCTGATGTTGACTTCTCCGGCATCAAACCGCCGGAAGGCGGCAAAACGATCGCCGAGCTTTTCGCCGACACCGAATCCCTGGCCGGCAAACCGATCACCGTTCGCGGCAAAGTGGTCAAGTACAATGCCAACATCATGGGCAAGAACTGGCTGCACCTGCAGGATGGAACCGGTGCCGAGGGCACCAATGACCTGACCGTCACCAGTGCCGACACCGCCAAGGTCGGCGATACCGTTGTCGTCACCGGCAAACTGGTGACCGACAAGGATTTCGGCTACGGCTACAAGTACTCGGTCATCATCGAGGACGCCAAGGTTGTCGTCGAATAGTCGAAACCCTGAAAAATGACCCGATACAAAGCCCCCGGAGCGAACTCCGGGGGCTTTGTCGTCAGCACTGATTCGGGGTAGACTCTCGTCATGGGAAACGGTCTTCTCAACCTGAGCTGGTTCTACCTGCTGCTGCTCGCCCAGCGGGGCGCCGAACTGTTGCTCTGCGCCCGCAACCGTCGCCGTCTGCTGGCTCGCGGCGGCCGTGAACACGCCCCCCGCAGCTACCGCGGGATGGTGGCCCTCCACCTTGGTTTTCTCCTGCTGTTAGCGATCGAAGCCTACCCCTTCACGGTGCCGGGAGATCTGTTGACCTGGAGTCTGCTGGCCGGCTACGGGCTGGTTCAGCTGCTGCGCTACTGGGCGATCTGGTCGCTCGGCGACTTCTGGAACACCCGCATTGTCGTCATTCCCGGAACGCGTCGAATTCGGACCGGACCCTACCGCTGGATGCGCCATCCCAACTATCTCGCCATGACCCTCGAATTCGCCATCATCCCCCTGCTGCTGCGTACTCCGACCACCCTGCTGCTGTTCATCCCCCTGCTGCTGGTGACCCTGCGACGGCGCATTGCCCTGGAAGAGGAAGCATTGGGGAAAGGGGCCGACTTCGACACTCATTCACGTGCCAATTGACTTAACCAGGCAACCCTCCTAGAATGAGATAATTGCAATTTTGATGCTTTCGCAAGAAAGCAGAAATGGTGTTGGCCAAGCAAAAAACCCGCCAGCAGCAAGGTGCGCGTTTATCGAGCAATGAGGTGTACTTACGTACGTCGAAGCAGCGAGACAAGCGCAGCAACGCAGCTGCTGATGAGTTTTTTCGACGTCATCCATTTTGTCTGACACGGGACATTTTATGACGGGCGCAAGGCCCTGAACGGGAGGGGATCCCACCCTGACAGTGTCAGCCTCAACCCGAAGGGGCAACATACTCCGGCAGGTTCGGAGAACCGTCTTCCATATTCCCCATGCGTATGACAGGCCTGTTGTCTCCAGCCGGACCGCAGGCCGGCGTTGCTGTTCCAGGGAGGTTCCATGACTGACTGCAGGCCACCTCGTCGCCGGCACAGAATCCTGCTGTTCTGTATGCTGCTGGCCGCGCTGGCAGACATCCCGGCGCGAGCTGCCGATCCCCCCGACCTCACCAGCCTCAACCTCGAAGAACTGCTCAACGTCGAAGTCACCTCGGCCGCCCGCCGGCCGCAGGGCATCTATGACACCGCCGCGGCAATCTATGTCATCAGCCAGGAGGACATCCGCCGCTCGGGAGCGACGTCTCTGCCGGAAATCCTGAGGATGGTCCCGGGAATCCAGGTGGCCCGCATCAACAGCAGTGTCTGGGCGGTTTCGGCCCGTGGGCTGAATGACCGTTTCGCCAACAAGCTGCTGGTCATGCAGGATGGCCGAACACTCTACAACCGTATTTTTTCCGGTGTCTACTGGGATGCCCAGGACACCGTGCTGGAAGATATCGAACGCATCGAAGTCATTCGCGGTCCCGGTGCGGCCATCTGGGGTGCCAACGCGGTCAACGGTGTCATCAACATCATCACCAAGTCCGCCGCCGCGACCCGGGGAAGCCTGCTCAGCCTGACCCTCGGCAACGAGGACCGCGTCATCGTCGAAGCCCGCCAGGGAGTCGCACTGAACGAGAACGCCGATCTGCGCGTCTACGCCAAAGGTTTTGAACGTGCTTCCGGCAGCGACGCCGGGGGGAACGACAATTCAGACGACTGGCGCACCCTGCGCGGCGGCTTTCGTTTTGACCGTGAGCAGGCGGGGAGGAGACATCTGACCCTGCAGGGAGATATCTACCGTGGAAGCGTGGGGGAAACCTTCACCCTGGCGACCCTGGCACCGCCCTTCTCGACGTCCCTGACCGATGATACCGACATCTTCGGCGGCAACCTGCTCGGCCGTTGGAAAGAAATCTTTTCCGCGACCTCGGACCTCTCGCTGCAGGTTTTCTACGACAAGGCCCGCAACTGGGATATCGCCAGCGGCCAGGATCAGCAGACCTTCGACATCGATTTTCAACATCGTTTCGCGCCGACCGAGAGACAGCTTGTCGGCTGGGGTCTGGGCTACCGTCATATCTGGGACCGCACCAAGAAGGGACCGGTCATCAGCTTCACCCCGCAGGACGAAAAAAACGACCTGTTCACCGCCTTCATCAATGACCAGATCGAACTGATCCCCGACCACCTCAGGCTGATTGCCGGCACCCAGATCGAGCACAACGACTACAGCGGCTTCGAGATCCAGCCGACCCTGCGTCTGCTCTGGACCCCGCGTCCCTTCTATACCATCTGGGGTGCCATTTCCCGCTCGGTTCGAACCCCGAGCCGCGCCGAAACCGGCATCGACCTGCGGCAGAATGTCGTTCCGGTCACCCTGCTGCCGCCACCACTGAACGGCCTGCCGGCGCCGGCGCTGGGTCAGTTCTCGCTGATCGGCAATGACAATTTCGATTCCACCACCGCCTGGACCTACGAACTGGGTCTGCGCTGCCAACCGGCGGCAGCCACATACCTGGAACTCGTGCTCTTTCACACCAGCTACGAAGGTCTGGCCAGTGTTGATCTCGGCACGCCGGTCAACGAAGGTGCCAACTGGCTGTTGCCCATGGTGGGCAACAACCGTCTTGATGCCGACAGTTACGGAATCGAACTCGCCGCCGACTGGATGCCACGCCGCTGGTGGAAACTGCAATCCTCCTACACCTACCTGAACGTCACCCAGAGTCTGCAGGCGGGCGCGGTCTTCACCGGGTTCAAACAGCGGGCCGACAACAGTCCGCATCATCAGCTCTCGCTGCGATCGAGCATCGACTTCGCCCGCAACTGGGAATGGGATGCCGGTCTGCGGCTGGTTGACAATCTCCCCGGCAGCAACGTCAGCGGCTATCTCGGCATCGACGCACGACTGGCCTGGAAGCCCCGGCCGGGATGGCAACTGGAACTGGTCGGGCAGAATCTGAACGACCCGCACCATCCGGAATTTGTTTCCGAAGTTCTCAATACGACCGCCATTGAAGTAGATCGCAGCCTGTTTCTCAGGGGCACCTGGATTTTCTGAGGGGAAGACAACCCGCATGCGCCGCCGCCCTGCCATCATCGTCCTGCTGTTCTGCCTCCTCCTTGGATTCGGGGGAAGCGCGGCCGCGCAATACACAACCACCCAGGTCAAGGCGGCCTTCCTCTTCAATTTCGCCAAGTTCACCAACTGGCCGACACAACACTCTCCTCAACAGACGGGCGAACTGATCGTCGGCATCATGGGCCGCGATCCGTTCGGACCGGCCCTGCAGCCCTTCCGCGATTACCGGATTCATGGCCGGCCGGTCCGCATCCGGAATGTTTCAACCCTGGCCGAAGCACGCGGCTGTCACATCCTTTTTATTGCCGCCTCTGAATCCTCCAGGCTACGGCAGATCCTGCAACAGTTGCCGCAATCCGGATTACTGACCGTCAGCGACATTCCCGGATTCGCCGTCCGCGGCGGCATGATCGAACTGCTGAAAATTGATCAACGCATCCGCTTCATCATCAACCTCGACGCCAGCCGCAAGGCCGGCCTCACCCTCAGCGCCCACCTGCTCAAACTGGCAAGAAATGTGATCTCCGCCGGGGGGCAAGAGCCATGATCGATCAACAAAAAAGCCGGTTTCGCCGCAAACTGATCGCCACCATCATGCTGACCTGTGCTCTCGCCCTGGCCCTGGCGGCGACGGCCTTCACCACCAGGGACCTGCTCGGACGGCGGCAGGCGATGTTTGACAAGCTGCAGTTGCTGGCCGAAATGCTGGCCGTCAACAGCAGTGCCCCGCTGGTTTTCCAGGACGCCGCCGCCGCCGAGGACAACCTGGCTCCGCTGCAGGTCGAACCAACGATTCTGGCAGCCGCCATTTACGACAACCGGGGAAGGTTGTTCGCAAGTTTCCATCCCCGCAACGAACGACCGGTCAAAGTCCCGGAAATCATCACCCGCCGCGGGCGGAATCAACAACATCTCCAGGCCTTCGCCAACGGCATGCGGCTGGAACTCTATCAGCCGGTCAAACTGGACGACGCGGTGGTCGGCACCATTTACCTGCAGGCCGACCTGGCCCCTCTCAATGCCAGTGTCATCTGGATCCTGCTGACCGGTCTGCTGGTGATGCTGGTCTGCCTGCTGGTTGCCTATGTCCTTTCCAACCGGCTGCAGGGACGACTCTCCCGCCCGCTGCTGGGACTGGTCAACACCATGAAAGAGATCAGCGACCAGCGGGACTACACCCGACGGGCCGAGATCGACAGCGACGATGAATTCTCCGAACTGGTCGACTGTTTCAACCGGATGCTGGTCCAGATTGAAGAACAGGACCGGCGACTGGCCGCCCACCGCGACGCCCTCGAGGACGAGGTCATGGATCGCACCGAAGACCTGCACCGAACCAACCGACGGCTGGAGAAAAGCATTCTTGAACTGCAGAAGGCGAAACAGCAAGCGGAAGTGGCCAACCGCGCCAAGAGCCAGTTCCTGGCCAACATGAGTCACGAGATCCGCACCCCGATGGTCGGCATCCTCGGCATGAACGAACTGCTTACCGACAGCGGACTCAACCCCCAGCAGAAATCGATGGCCGAGGCGATCAACGCCTCCGGTGAGGCACTTTTGAAAATCCTCGAAGAACTGCTCGATTTTTCCCGCATCGAGGCGGGCAAGATGACCCTCAAGCAGGACCCCTTCAACCTCCGCCAGGTCCTCGAAGACGCCTGCTTCCTGCTCGGAGAGAAAGCCCATAAAAAGGGTCTCGACCTGGCCTGCCAGATTGACAACGATATCGAAACGAAACTGATCGGAGATGCCGGCCGCATCCGCCAGGTGGTCCTCAACCTGGTCGGCAATGCCATCAAATTCACCGGCAAAGGAGAGGTGGTGCTGCGCGCCGAACGCGAGAAGGTCAGCGGCAACCGGATCTGGATCAAACTGCAGGTCGCCGACACCGGCATCGGCATGGACAGCAACGAGCAACAGATCATTTTCGACCCCTTCATCCAGGTCGACAATTCCAACACCCGGCAGTACGGCGGTACTGGCCTTGGGCTGACCATTGTCCGCCAACTGGTCGGCATGATGGGAGGGGAGATCAGCCTGCGCAGCGCCAGGGGAGAAGGAACCGTCTTCACCCTGCGCCTGCCGCTGGAAAAGCCGTTTGATGAGGATCCCGGTCCTCATCCTTCCCGGCGGCATTTTACCGGTCAGCGTGCCCTGGTGGTCGAAGCACACCCGGCGAGCAGGCAGGCTCTGGCCGACCAGTTGACTCTGGTCGGCATCCAGGTTGAACTCGCCGACAGCGGCAACGAGGTCCTTCCCCGACTGCGACACGCCGCCGAGCGGGATCCGTTTCAGCTGGTGCTGCTCTCGGTTGACCTGCCGGATATGAACGGCCTTGACCTGGCCGAGAGCATCAAGCAGCGGCCGGAACTGGCGGCAACCCGAATTATCCTGGTCTCCGGTAAGGAGCCCCGGATCGAAGCCTCCGGTGGCGCCAGCTTCAACACCCAGTTGCGCAAACCGGTCCGCTTCAGCCAGCTGCAGGCTGTCCTGAGCGCCGTTCTGCCCGAGGAGAGACTTGTCGTGAAACAGCCCGCCCCCTTATCCAGCGGCACCGCGCCACCCCAATACCAGGCTCGGGTGCTGCTGGTCGAAGACAACCTGCAGACCCAGAACCTGGTCAAGATGATGCTTGAAGCTTTCGGCTGCCGGGTTGATGTCGCCCAGAACGGACGCGACGCCCTGACCATGACCGAAGCCATCGACTACCAGATGGTCTTCATGGATTGCCAGATGCCGCTGATGGACGGGTATGAAACCACCCGCCGCCTCCGTGCCGAAGGCTATCGGCAGCCGATCATCGCCCTGACCGCCAAGGCCCTGCAGGGTGACGCCGAACAGTGTCTTGAAGCCGGGATGGACGATTATCTCAGCAAGCCGTTCAAACAGCAGCAGCTGATCGATATCTTTGAAAAGTGGCTGGATTCACAGGAAAGCTGAAACAAGAACCGGTACCGGCCGCCCTCCTATCTCGTACCGCCCCCGCCGGCATCAAAACCGCCATCCCTTCCCGTCTTGCACCGACGGCACAGGGCGAGGGATTTTTCGTCAAATCAAGGCGCGGCCCGATGAGCGCGGAGACATAGCGGAAGCTATGTCGCACAAGCAAAGAGGGACGCAACGCAGAGTTGGCGGAAAAGCACCGCCCCTCGCAGCAAAAAAAAAGACGCGCCGGTCAGGAGGGAGAACGCGACGCGCCAATGGAGATGAAATCCAAGGATCTATGTCGGCCGACAACCGGCGAAGACGCCCCCTGATGGAACGGGACATCCACCGGCCTGTCGTTTGCGGCCATGCTTATCTATCGACAGGGGATGAAACAGACTTTAGGAGTTTCTCAAGGGACGGGAAAAAGACAAAAAAAAGACGCGCCGCTCAGAAGGGTTGTGACGCTGGTGACCAACTTCGAGGGGGACAGTCCCGCTTCGGGGACAGTCCCCGGCCTCCTCCCTCCCCCGGCCCAAGGGCGAGGGATTTTTCGTCAAATCAAGGCGCGGACTGATGAACGCGGAGACATAGCGGAAGCTATGTCGCACAAGCGAAGAAGGACGCAACGCAGAGTTGGCGGAAAAGACCCGCCCCTCGCAGACAAAAAAAGACGCGCCGCTCAGGAGGGTGAAGGCGACGCGTCAAACAGAAGGGTTGTGACGCTGGTGTTGCTATAGGTGGGTAAGGAAACGAGTTGGACACTCGCACCAGGAACCGCCTGCCACAACGGCTCCTGACTTGTGCTGAACTATATCGGCAATCCCGATCGGCAGCCACGTGTTTTCCCGTATTAGTTTTTCTGCGGATCTCCCCTTGGCGACTGTGCATTTGAACAGTCAGGTCACCGACGGGAAGAACCCTTGCCAGAAGCATATCCGCAAGTTATAAACTGAAGCCACTGCGTCCGAATCTTCCCTTCGGCAGGAGAAACCATGAACGAACCACTTCTGATCATTGGCTGCGGCGACATCGGTACCCGGGTCGCCCGTCTTGCCCTGGCAGCCGGGCAACAGGTCTTCGGTCTGGTGCGCAATGAGCAGAACGCTGAGAAACTTGCCGCGGCCGGTATCCAGCCCCTGCTGGCCGATCTTCGCGATCCGGACTCTCTCAACGATCTGCCGGTCGCCGGCAGCCGGGTTCTCTACGCGGCACCGCCGCCGGGCGGCGGGTTTGAGGACCCGAAGGTCCGGCATTTCTGCGAAGCGATACCGGCGGGGACGGAACCGTCCCGGATTGTCTATCTCAGCACCAGCGGCGTCTACGGCGACTGCGGCGACCGACCGGTCAATGAAGACACCCCGGCCAATCCGCAGACCGCGCGGGCCAGGCGCAGGTTTGACGCCGAAAAAACCATCCGCGGCTTCGCCCTGAGACACAATCTGCCGAGCATTATCCTGCGGGTCACGGGGATCTATGGCCCCTTTCGTTTCGCCCTGCACAGGATTCTCGAAAGGCACCCCCTGTTGCGCGAAGACCAGGCCAGCCTGACCAATCGCATCCATGCCGACGATCTCGCCAGAATCTGCCTGGCGGCCCTTGAAAAAGGTCGCGATGGCGATATTTTCAATGTCTGTGACGGACAGACCAGCACCATGACCCACTACTTCAATGCCGTTGCCGACGCCTTCGGCCTGCCCCGTCCACCGCAGATCGACCGGAACGAGGCACAGAAAGTGATGAACCCGCTGATGCTCTCCTACTTCCAGGAATCACGCCGCATGGACAACCGGCGAATGCTCGAACAGCTCGGGGTCCGGCTGCTCTACCCGACCCTGGAAGAAGGGCTGGCAGCTTCGGTGGCAGAAATGAAGCGGCTCGATCCCGATTTTTTCAAACGTCTGCAGGCCGAACCCTGACCCATGCAACGACAACTGATTCAAGGTAAAATCCGGTTCGCAGCCGGACGATAAGTTCAGATCCGTATCCAGACGATAGCAAACCACAACATACCGGGAACCAGAATGAACAGAATTATCATTATCGGCGGCGGCATCTCCGGCCTTTCAGCGGCCTACGCACTGCAACAACGGGCCGCACGGCAGGGACTGGAAATAACGATCACCCTCCTCGACAAGGACAACCGCGTCGGCGGTAAGATCCGGAGCATCCGTGATCAGGGATTTCTCTGTGAATGGGGACCGAACGGATTTCTCGACAACAAACCACACACCCTGGACCTCTGCGCCCAACTGGCCCTGAACGATCACCTGCTGCGTTCCAACGACAACGCCCGTAAACGCTTCATCTACAGTAACGCGCGACTGCACCAGCTGCCCGAATCAGGGGCGGCCTTTCTCAAATCAAAATTGATCAGCTGGCCGGGAAAAGTGCGCCTGGCCGGCGAGATCCTGATCCCGGCCAAAAAAGATGGCGAGGATGAGACCCTGGCTGATTTTTCCCGGCGCCGGCTCGGCGCCGAAGCCCTCGACAAACTGATCGCGCCGATGGTCTCCGGCATTTTTGCCGGTGACCCGGAGCAGATGAGCCTCGCCAGTTGTTTCCCTCGTATTCAACAACTGGAGCAGGAATATGGCGGGCTGCTGAAGGCAATGATCAGGCTGGCGAAAAAGAAGAAAGCCGAGCGCAAAGCCGGCAAGCAGGTGGCCAGTGCTGCCGGCCCGGGAGGCGTACTGACCTCTTTCAGCGAAGGCATCCAGGAGCTGACCGATGCGCTCGCCGAAGCCTTACAGGGTGACATCCGTTGTGACAGCGAAGTCACCGGCATCAGGAAAAAGAGCGACGGCTACCAGGTGCAACTCGGCAGCGGCGACTCTTTAGAGGCGGATATGGTGCTGTGTACCGCCCCCGCCTATGCTTTGGCCGGAATGACCCGGGAACTGCTGCCGGAACTGAAACCCGTCCTTGATGAAATTCCCTATGCGGTCATGAACGTCGTCTGCTTCGGCTACCAGCGGGATAAAATACCGCTCTCCCTCGACGGTTTCGGCTATCTCACCCCCCGCAGCGAGGGACGACACACCCTCGGCACCTTGTGGGATTCGAGTATCTTCCCCCGTCGCGCCCCGGAAGGGATGGTCATGCTGCGATCGATGCTGGGCGGTGCGACCAACCCGGAGGCCATCGACCTGCCCGAAAGCGAAATCATCCGTCAGGTCCGTGCCGACCTGAAACAGATCATGGCTATCGACGCCGAACCTGATTTTATCAGGATTTTCCGCCACCACCGGGCGATCCCGCAGTACCGGGTCGGGCATCAACGTCGACTGCAGGCGCTCGAAACCGCATTGCAGAACCGGCCCGGCCTGTTTGTCAGCGGCAACGCCTTTTTCGGCGTCGGTCTCAACGACTGTGTTGATGCCGGCAACCGGGTCGCGGAGAGAATCATCGACTTCGTGCGCAGCCGGAATAACTGAGCGGCCTCCATCACCGCTCTGCCGCCGCAATTGCGTGGGCTTTATCCTGAATCAGTGAGTTCCTGTTGGATGGAGAGTGCAAGTGCCTGGTCTGGAGGTTTTCAAGAATCTGAAGTATATATAAGTCGCTGGTGATTTTGGGGAAGATCAGGAAGATCAATGACTTGTGCTATCCACCGACAAGGGGCTCACTGATTCAGGGTTATCCCTGGAGGACATCATGACCGGGGTCAATTACCGTCGCCGACTGGAAAAACTGCTCGCCGCTGCCGATATTCTCATCGACGGCGACCGTCCCTGGGATCTCCGCGTTCACCATCCGGATCTGTTTCGTCGGATTCTGGCACAAGGATCCCTTGGTTTCGGTGAAGCCTACATGGACGGCTGGTGGGACTGTCCGGCCATCGACCAGATGATCTGCCGCGCCATGCGTGCCCGACTTGACCGCAGGCTGCACAGCCTGGCCCTCCTCGTCGACGCCCTGCGGGCGCGCCTTTCCAACCGCCAGTCACGGCGCCGCGCCTTCCAGGTGGGAAAACGGCACTATGATATCGGCAATGACCTCTATCGCCGCATGCTCGACGAGCGCATGATCTACAGCTGCGGTTACTGGCAGGACGCCGACACCCTTGACCGGGCGCAGGAGAACAAACTTGACCTGATCTGCCGCAAACTGCAGCTGGCCGAAGGACAGAAGGTTCTCGATATCGGCTGCGGCTGGGGCGGCACAGCACGCTACCTGGCGGAACGTCACGGCGTTGAAGTCACCGGGATCACGGTCTCCACCGCCCAGGCCGAACTGGCCCGGGAATACTGCCGGGATCTGCCGATCGAAATCCTGGTCCGGGACTACCGCGACCTCAAGGGTCGCTTCGACCGCATCCTTTCAGTCGGCATGTTCGAACATGTCGGCTACAAGAACTACGTGACCTACTTCCGCAAGGTGAGTGACCTGCTCACCGATGACGGTCTCTTCCTGCTGCACACCATTGCCGGCAACGAAACCACAGTGCGAACCGATCCCTGGATCGAACGCTACATCTTTCCCAACGGCATGCTCCCCTCGGCGTCCCAGGTCACCAAAGCATGGGAAGGGCTGCTGGTACTGGAGGACTGGCACAATTTCGGCCCCGACTATGACCGCACACTGATGGCCTGGCAGTCAAATTTCGAGGAGGCCTGGCCCGACCTGCGGAAGAGCTACGATGAACGGTTCCGGCGGATGTGGAACTACTACCTGCTGAGCAGCGCCGGGGCCTTCCGCGCCAGGGAAAACCAGGTCTGGCAGATCGTCCTGTCACGACAGGGCATCCCCGGCGGCTATCGGATAGCCCGTTGAACAGCGGGCAGGCTGCGGCAATCAGCCAACCTGGACAGTCGCTGCGGAGAGGGCCCGACTGACCTGCTCCCGCAATTCCACCAGGGTAAAGGGTTTCGGCACCAGGCCAATCACTCCGAACTCGTGCAGCGACTCGGCGATGTCCTGTTCAGCAGCAACCTGGCCGGTCAGAATCAGGGCCCGCGGAGGGTTGTCGAGCCCCAGGCCTTTCAGCCGGGCAAGAAAATCACGACCACTCATTTTCGGCATCTGCAGGTCAACCAGGATCAGATCCAGCGGCTTCTCACCGGCAATCCGCAGGGCTTCATTCCCGTCGTCGGTCGCTTCGATATTGTAGCCATCGTTACTCAGGACCTGGCAGACGATATCCCGCACCACCTGTTCATCATCAAGCAGCAGAATTCGACTCCGAACAATCGGCGGTGGAATTGTCACCGGCTCGCATTCTGAATCGTCATTCGCCGGAACCCGCGGCAGGGTCAGGGTGAAGCAACTTCCCTTTCCGGGAGTGCTTTCAACACTGAGACTGCCATGATGATTGACGGCAATGGTGTGGCAGACCGAAAGCCCAAGACCGCTGCCCTTGACCAGCGCCTGGTGGCTCTCGGGGGCGGCATGTTCTCCCTTGGTGGAAAAAAAGGGCGTGAAGATCCGCGGCAGATCTTCACGATCAATACCACAACCGCTGTCCTCGACCCGCACCCAGATCTCGTCACCATCCTCACCAGTACTGATGCTGATCCGCCTGGTCGGCTGCCCCAACAGGGCGTGACGGGCATTCAGCAGCAGGTTGAGAACCACCTGCCCGATCTGCACCCGATCAAACAGCAGCGGCGGCATGGGCTTGATCTCCTGCCGCAGCTCAATCCCGTCACTGATCATCTCGCCCTTGACCAGGGACAGGCTTTCCTCCACCACTTCGTGCAGCAGCGCTGGCACCATACGGGTCTGGTTGCGGTTGGATATCGACAGCAGGCTGCCGGTCAGTTCCTTGCTGCGCAGGGCCGCAGCACGTACCAGATCGAAAAAGGCGGCCGCCTGAGGCGGAAGATCCTTCTGCTGAAGACCCAGTTCGGCATATCCGAGAACCCCGGTGTTGATATTGTTGAATTCATGAGCAACCCCGCTGGTCAGGGTTCCGACCGCCGCCATCCGTTCAGCGGCAATCAGCATCTCCTCCTGACGTTTGCGGTCGCTGATATCCTCCACCAGGCCGTCAAGAAATTCCTCGTCTCCGCTGCGGTTGAGGGTCACATGCAGCAGCGACCAGTGAGGTTCACTGCGTCGCAGACTCAGCATCCGCACTTCCCAGTTGCGAACGCTGCCCTGTTCACGCAACAGCTCGATCAGCCGCCGGCGATCCTGCGGTTCGGCGTAGAAATCTTCGATCCGGTGGCGTTTCAGTTCCTCCAGATCCTTGCAACCGGCCATCCGCACAAGCTCCGGGTTGGCATTGACGATACGGCCGTCAAGCCGGGTACGGAAAACACCGACATTGAGATTCTCCACCAGGGAACGATACTGTTCCTCGGCCCGCTGCAGAAACAGCTCGGCATGCCGCCGGCCGAGGGTCTGGTCGGCAAGATCCTGCTGGATGCGTTCAAAACAACTGGCGGTTTCACTGATTTCAAGAAACCGGCTGGCGCTGATGGACGGAACATCCCCGGACACGGGTTCCTGATCACGGGTGGCATAACGTCTCAGCCCGAGAATCGGCCGGCTCAGAGAGGCTGCCAGCCAGCAGGCGAAAAGGCTGGCAAGCAGAGAGATGCCCAGGGCAACCAGGCGGGTTCGATGGCGGGAAGCCTTAAGCGCTCCGAGGTAGTCATCCTCGGGCATGTACATGCCGATCACCCATGGCCAGTGAGGATTTGGAAAGGGAGTGAACATGGCCAGGTAGGAAACACCGTCGTGACTGAACTTGGCATAACGCGCGCGACTGAGGTGCAGTTCCTTGTCCCCCGCCAGCGGCAGGCCGACAGCTGCCACCGCGGCCCGGCTGAGCGGATCGGAGAACTCGTCGATGGTGACCAGGCGCTTGCTGCTGCTCTCCCCCTGCTGATGGTGTTTGATCTGCTCAACGTCGTGGAAGGCAACCACTTCCCGATTGCGATTGAGCAACAGGGCCTGCCCGTGGCTGCCGATACGCAACTTGGCAATAAACGTCGAAAGCTGGTCGATCTCGATATCGACGCCGACCACACCCCGCAGGCTGCCGTCACGGCGATAGGAGGGCCCACTGATGGTCACTCCGGGGTTCTGCGAAGTATAGAAGATATAGGGATCGGTCCAGAAGATACCGCCACTGTCGATGGCCCCGCGATACCAGGGCCGCTGACGCGGATCATAACGATCGTCAGCGGCGGTTTCGGTGCCGACGGCGGCACCATCGGCATCCCACCAATCGAGACGGACCCGTCGGGACCCTGACTTGTCGAAGGTAATCTCCTTGGTCCGAAAACCTCCCGCCGACCTCTGGTTATTACGGCTGACGTAGTAAAACTCACCTTCGGGAGTTCCGAGATAGATACCGGCGATATCGGGATAGATTTTCAGCTGGTTGAGAAAATAGGCTTCGAGGGCGGGCAGGTTGTTCTGACCGAGAACCTTCGATTTGAGCAACCGCTTGGTCAGGTCGGCGGCCTTTTCGGCTTTACCGAGGTAGTTCTGGCTCTGCTCCATCGCGTAGGAGGCGATGCCGTCCATGATCAGGCGGGCATGATTTTCCAGTGTCTTTTCAGAACTGTAGCGGCCAAGCGAGGCCGTGATCAGATAGGTCCCCCAGATCACGACCAGGAAACTGACCAGCAGCGCACTGCGGATGGAAATTTTCACAACGCCCCCTCATGGCACGCTCGCCCCAAAAAGAAAACAATGTTCTATCGCAATTCTTAGTGGAATTACTGCGCCATGTCAACCGAAGAGGGCGTTCCTGGAAGGGAGGCGATAAAAATCATCGCTGTTTACGACGAAAAAGATCGGTTTTGAGGCTCGAAACCCGGTCAAGAAAGAGATAACCGTCGAGATGATCGATTTCATGCTGAATCGCCACCGCCTCAAAACCGCCCGCCCGAATCACTCTCCCGGTGCCACCCCGGTCATGGAACTGCACCAAAACTTCTTCGGCACGGGTCACGTTGCCGGTGTAGTCGGGGACGCTCATGCACCCTTCACGCATGGTCATGGATCCTTCCCGCTCAAGAATCTCGGGATTCACCATCACCAGGCAGCCATGGTTGTTCTTCCGACCCAGCTTGCTGCCGGAGACATCAACCACCACCACCCGCAGGGGCACCCCGATCTGCGGTGCGGCCACACCGACCGAATGACCTGCTTCGTACATAGTGTCAAGCAGATCCTGAATCAGGGGCCCAAGGTCCTGGCCTTCAGGAACCGTGTCACAGACCATTTTCAGCCGCGGATCGGGATAAAGCAGGATATCGCGAACCGCCATCGGTTACAGCTCCACCGGGTTGATGGCGCGAACCGAAATATCAACCTGCAGTTCCCCGGCAACTGCGGCCATCGCCTGCTCAAGGTCCTTGACCGACATTCCAGCCGGCAGCATCGCTTCCAGCATCATGACATACACCGGCCGCTGTTCGCTGCCGATCAGCTTGGTATTGAGATCAGTGATATTGATCTCGCGCTCACCGAGTTCGCGGGCGACCCGGTATACGATGCCCGGCTTGTCCGAACCATACACCGAAACCATGCACAGCTCACCCTGAAGATGCAGCCGGATCTCCCCCCCCGGCCGAAGCGTCCGCAGGAAAACCGAGAGGTTTTCCTCTTCGAGGGGGGCGAAATAGTGCAGCAGATCCTCACCGCTTTCTTCTTCCGGCTGGGAGATGATCAACAGCATGGCAAACTGACCGCCGAGGATCGAGCAGCTTGAGTCGGCGATATTGCACCCCCGGCGATAGAGGATTTCGGTCACCCGGGAAACGATGCCGGGGTGGTCACGACCAATGATGGTCAAGGCGTAATGATTCATGAAGCGTCCCTCCTGGGTGGCCGCAAACCGAAACAACGGAGTCCGGCACCGTTTGTGACGGGGGTACGAGGACGTCCCGGGATATCCCGAAGCCGGCCATCACCCCCGCGACTTTGTTTTGATCCTTTCCTTTTAACACGCACTGCCCGGGATTTCCAGCCTCCGGCAATCGTGCCCGGACAGGAATGTACAACCGCCCCGCTGAGCGGATATCGCCCCCTGCGAAAAAGGAAGGAACCGCCGGGAACCGGCAGCGGATCTGTTGTTCCGAAGGGAACGATGAGGGTGAACAGCCGACGGCTGTTTCCCTGAATCAGTGGATTCATGTCGGATGAGGCGTGTAAGTGCCTGGCCTGAATGCGGTTTTCAAAAATCTCGGGCGCACTCACAGGGTCGCCGGTGTTTTTTGGGAACTGCAGGCAGGTTCATCACTTGCGCGACTCGCCGGCAATGAATTCACGGATTCAGGGTGTCAACTGAGATGAACCGGATTGGAAAACTCTCGGACAACAACAGTGGCGGCCGAGCATTCAGGCAGACTGAATCCCATCTGATTTTCGAAATGGACCGAGGCCGACCACTTGATCCGGGTCGGATAGGCGGGAGCACGCCAGGGAAAGGAGATGCAGCAGTGGCCGTCATCGGCGTCAAGTTCGAAGGGGGCGTCGAATTCGTAACTGACGCCGCGGGCGGTTTCATCACCCCTGAGTAACAGGGTCCCCCGCGCCGGGCGCGAAGAAAAGTTGTTGACATGGACACAGAGATCCTGCCGGGAACGAACCACCAGCACTTCGGGAGCGTCAAGCCGCAACACGCTGGAGTTTTCCCGCGCGGTCCGCTGCTCTTCGCAACTGGCCCGGCGGACATTGCTGTCAATCAGCTTGCCCGCCAATGCGCCCTTGAGATATTCACCCAGCTGGTGTTCACGATCCATGCGGCCCCTCCTCGGGGAGGACTGGAAATAGTGCCATAACAGCCGATTTTGCACTAAATAAGCCAATTCGGCGGCAGGCCGCAAAAAACACTGAAGATCCCTCAGGTCGCGGCAGAATCCCCGGGGGCAGGACCGCCGACGGCAGGGACGTCGCTCTTCAGGTTGGTGATTTAACGGTACCGGATCAAGGCATTTTACTGACCGGCACCCTGCTGCTCCATTGTCGATGAGAATTCAAACCAGATAATCAGCAAGCAGCGCCGCCAGAACCAGCAACATGAAGAGATTCAACCGCATGAAAAACGGTGCCAGGCTGCCCCTCCGGGCCTGGCGCCAGAATCCATAGATCAGCCAGCTGCCGAGCGCCGGCAGCAACAGCCTGCCGGACAATCCCGACGTACCACCGCAAGCGGCCATCGCCAGGGCGGCGAAAGCGGCCGCCAGCGTCCAGGCCGAAATCACCCGCAGCACGCCCCTCTCGCTCAACCCGGCGGCAAAAACCGGCAGACCGGCGCGGGCGTAGTCGTCACGATACCTGAGCGCCAGCAACATGAAATGGGGAACCTGCCAGACAGCCAGCAGTCCGGACAACAGCAGCACCCGGCGGTCCAGCAGACCGCCCCCGGCTGAAACCCAGCCAATCAGCGGCGGCAGGGCGCCGCACAGGGCGCCGGGCAAAACCGCCAGGGACGTCAGGCGCTTGAGAGGTGTGTAGACTGCATTGTACCAAACCACCGCCAGCAGGCCGAGCCCCAGGGCGACCGGGCTGCCCGCAAGCAGCAGCAAGCCCGGCAGCAGCAAGCCGGCACAGAGCCGCAGGGCCGCGGGCACGGACAACCTGCCGGTGGCCAGCGGCCGGTCACGGGTTCGTTCCATCCGCGCGTCGAGACCCCGCTCCTGGACCTGATTGAGCAATGTACCGGCGACAGTGAGCAGGCCGACGGCAAGGACCGCCTGCAGCACCGTCCACGAGGATGCGCTTCCCGGGGCCAGCACCGCGCCGGTCAGGGTCGAGGCACAGACCATCAGCAGCAGTCGCGGCCGCAACAGCAACCGCCATTCGGCAAGAGAGAGATGACCGTTGTTGCTCGTTTTCCTGTTCATGCGATCCCCATGCAAGGGGTTACTCTGTGAGCCCTTCCAGCCATTCGAGAATCGCCTCGACCTCTTCGGGCCGCAGTTGCGGATAGGGAGGCATCACGGGCGGATAGCCTTCCACCACGTCGGCGGTCGGCTTCCGGATCGCGCGGGTCAGGTACGCCTCGTCGGCGATCAGGGTCCGACCTCCCTCCAGCCTGCGTTCACGACCGAAGAGCCCCTTGAAGCTCGGTCCGACCTTGCGGCTGCCGTCGAGCGAGTGACAGCCGAGGCAACCCTGCCTACGGGCGAGACCCGCCCCATCGAGGCCTGCTTCAGACTCTGCGCTTTCTCCGTTTTTCACGGGTTGTCCGATCCGCAGCAGGTAATCGATCATCTCTTCCACCTCCGGTCCGGTAATCTGGCCTGCATAGGAGGGCATGACCGGCGGGTAACCCTTGACCACTGCCACCCCCGGAGCGATCAACGATCGCCTGATGTAATCCCGATCACTGGTGATGACCCGCTCTTCACCATCTGCAATAACAGTCACCTGGCGACCGCCAAGCCCCTTGAAACTCGGGCCGACCAGGTTCGAACCGTCGAGGCTGTGACAACCGAGACAACCGTATCGGGCCAGCAGCGAGCGTCCTTTCTCCGTATTCTGAGAACCGCTCATACCAGCCAGCCACTCTTCGAATTCAGCCGGTGGCACCGCCTCCACGGTGGTATGCATGTCGGCGTGACCGACCCCGCAGTACTCGGCACAGAAAATGTCGTAGGAGCCCTGCTCATCGGCGACAAACCAGACATAGTTTTCCATGCCCGGCACGGTGTCGCGCTTGATGCGGAAGGCCGGGACGAAGAAGGCATGCAGCACATCCTTTGAGAGCAGCCTGACCTTGACCGGCCTGCCAACCGGAACATACAGCCGATCACTGTGCCTGCCGTTCGCATATTCAAAATCCCAGGACCACATCCGTGCCGTGGCCGTGACCTCCATGGCGTCCGGAGGAACCTGGCGCAGGGCCAGGTAACCGGCCCAGCCGTAGTAGAACATCGCCAGAACGATGATGGTCGGCACCACGATCCAGATGACTTCAAGGGTCAGATTACCGTCGCACTGCGAAGTCGGTTCCGGGCAGCGTGAACGCCGGTAACGGATGACGAACCAGATCATGGTCGCAGTGATGGCCAACAGGATCACCCCGGAAATCCCGAGAATAAACCAGAAGACGGGATCAACAGCGTCCTGAGTCGTGATCAGTGCCGGATTCACGTTGCGCGTTCCTTTGCTCTTAAAGTATCCCTTTAGGGGTCAACGGGCGGCATTCACCACTTTCTCCTGGCGAAATCCGTAATCAGGCCCGGGGTCATCCGGACGATCTTCCCCTGCCCCGGCTAGTACCCTGTAACTCATAGGATTTCGTCATATTGCGCCGGGATTTTCCGTGTCGACAAGGCGCGCTTTCCACTGCATAGCCGTAGCTATGAAGCGGTGAAGCGCAACGCAGCTGACGCGGAAAATAACCAGCAAGATGCGAAAGATTATGGGTTACATGGTACTAACGATACATCACATCAAAGAAGGTGAAGCCGATAAACGTCGCCAGGGTGATCAGGGCGATCATCAAAAACAGCTTGAACAGCCGGTTCTCGTACTTCATGTGCATAAAGAAGGAAATCACCAGCACCGACTTGCTGCAGGCGATCCCGAGGGCGGCCCATATATTCAGCATACCGAGATCAATGCGCGAAACCGCCACCGTCAGGATCGTCAGGGTCAGCAGTGCCGCCCAGACGATCACCAGGGTCGCATAGGGAACAATATGTCCCTTGTCGCCATCCGTCTCATCTCTCATCTCTCATCTCTCATCTCTCATCTCTCTCCGTCCCGGTCCTACAGAATCAGGTAATAAAGAGGGAAGATAAAAATCCAGATCAGGTCAACCAGGTGCCAGTAGAGCCCGGCATTCTCCAGGGTCACGTAATCGTCCGGATTGACCTTGCCTTTTTTGATCAGAATCAGCACCCAGATCATAACAAACATGCCGACCAGGACATGGATACCGTGCAGACCGGTTGAAAGGTAATAGATATTGAAAAAAACCTGCTCGCCGCCCGGCATTTCCTTCAAATGCTCCGAACTGGGATAGATGCCGTGCTGGATTTTGGCGCTCCACTCGAAAAATTTGTTGACCAGGAACCAGAGCGCCATGATGACGGTCACCCCGACCAGGTTCGCCGCCTGTTTCACCCGGCCGCGCTGCAGGGCGGTAATCGCCATCGCCACGCTCAGGCTGCTGGTCAGCAGCACCAGGGTGTTACCGCCGCCGAACCAGACATTGAGCTGATCGCCGCCGAGTTTGAAACCTTCGGGATAGCGTTGCAGGTAGACCGCGTAGAGGATGAAAAGCCCGCCGAACAGCAACACCTCGGTAAACAGAAACAGCCACATGCCGAGCTTGGCGCCGAGATAATCCTTCGGATGGGCGGCATGGTTCTCGGGCGTCGAATCGTTCATCTACAGTCCCGCTTTCTTGAAGTCATAGGGTCCGTGAGTCACTTCCGGTTCGGTGACAAAATTTTCCAGCGGTGGCGGCGACGAAGTCTGCCATTCGAGGCTTGCCCCGCCCCAGGGGTTGTCACCGGCCGCCTCACCCTTGAACAGGCCGCGGAAGATATTGACGAAGGTGATGATCAATCCGCACGCCAGGATCCAGGAGCCGATGGTCGCCAGCTGGTTCCAGAAGGTGAATTTCGGCAGGTAGTCATAGTAGCGACGCGGCATCCCCTCCATGCCGACAATCATCATCGACATGTAAAGGACGATGAAGCCGAAGGTCATCAGCGCCCACCCCCAGACCGCCGCCTTCTTGTTGTACATCCGGCCATAGATTTTCGGCAGCCAGTAGTGCATGGCGGCAAAATAGGCAAAGCCGGTGCCGCCGAACATCACGAAATGGAAGTGACCGACGACGAAATAGGTGTCGTGAACATGCACATCGGTCGCTGCCGCCCCGAGAACCAGGCCTGTCAGCCCGCCGATAGAGAAGAGGAAGATGAACGACAGGGCGAACAGCAACGGCGGATCAAGGGAGATCGATCCCTTGTAAAGCGTCGCCACCCAGTTGAAGACCTTGACCGCCGAGGGAATCGCCACCAGAAAGGTCAACAGCGAAAAAACCAGCACCGCGGTGTCGGACATGCCGCTGGTGGTCATGTGGTGCGCCCAGACCACCGAACCGGCGCCGGCAATCGCCAGCGAGGAGATGGCGATCGCCTTGTAGCCGAACACCGGCTTGCGGGCAAAGACCGGGATGATGTCGGTAATCACCCCCATCCCCGGCAGAATCATGATATAGACCGCCGGGTGGGAATAGATCCAGAACAGGTGCTGGTACATGATCGGGTCACCGCCGCGGGTCGGATCGAACAGCCCGCTGCCGACAACCCGTTCGGCGAAAATCAGCAGCACGGTGATACCGAGCACCGGGGTCGCCAGCACCTGCACCCAGGCGGTGGCGTAGAGCGACCAGGTGAACAGCGGGATACGCCACCAGGTCATCCCCGGAGCCCGCATGCGGTGAATGGTGACCAGGAAATTGAGGCCGGTCAGGATCCCGGAAAAACCGATGATGAACACCGCCACCGTCGCCAGCGAAACGTTGGTGGTGGTCCGCACCGAAAAGGGCACGTAAAAGGTCCAGCCGGTATCCGGCGCCCCGCCGGCGGTGAACAGCGAAGTCAGCGCCAGAATCGCGCCGATGGCGTAGAGCCACCAGGAAAGCAGGTTCAGGCGTGGAAAAGCGACATCCTCGGCACCGATCTGGATCGGCATCACCAGGTTGCCGAAAGCCGCCGGAATCCCCGGAATGATGAACAGAAAAATCATCACCACCCCGTGCAGGGTAAAGAGCGCGTTGTACTGTTGCGGGGTGAAAAAATCAGCCCCCGGAGCGAAAAGCTCCAGCCGCAGAGCCAGTCCGAGCAGCGCTCCGACACAGAAAAAGAGCAGAGTCGAATAGAAGTAGAGCAGTCCGATCCGTTTGTGATCCGTGGAAAAGACCCACGCACCGATGCCGCGCCGCCCTCCCGGGGCCTCCCAGAAGCCGCGCGGCTGGGAAGATGAAGCCGTCTGATTCATAGATCCCTCAGGGTTTCCTGCGCCGTTTGCGCCCACCGAATACCAGCACGGCAAACAGGCCGACGGCACTGAGCGTCACGACGATGCCGGTAACACGCAGGATATTGAAAACATAGCCCCGCTGCTCGGGGTCGTAGCTGTAGCAGAAACTGGCCAGGCGACTGATGGTGCTGCCGAGCCTGCCATCAGAGGCTTCCATCAGGGAAAGCGTCAGATCGGTCGGCAGAAAGCGGGTGCCCTCCAGGTAGCGGACGATCCGGCCATCCGCTGAGAGGACCGCCACCGCCACCGGGTGGACGAATTCCGCGCCATCCTGGTAATAACGGTAACCGATGGCGTCGGTCAGGCGGGCAATCGCCTCCCGGCTGCCGGTCAGGAAACTCCAGTTGTCCATCGGAAAACCGCCTTTCACCGCGGCCCGGTAGATTTTCTTGCTGCCGCGCGCCAGTGCCGGAGTCTCCGTCGGATCGAAACTGAAGGAAATCACCCGGATCCGCGACTTCAGATCTTCGTTGAGGCGCGGCAGGGTCTGCGCCAGGCCGCTCTGCAGGACGTTGCAGACGTTGCTGCAGCGGAAATAGACCGGGGCCAGCAGGGTCGGACGATCGACCAGATCGCCGAGCCGCACCTTGCGACCGAGTTCATCGGTGAATTCCAGGTCCGCCGGGATCCGGTCACCGAGTTTCTCGTCCAACCCGACCTTCGGCGGCATTTTCGGCGCCACGCCGTCATCCGCCCCCGCGGAGAGACCGGACAACAGCAGACAGACGACAATCAGGCAGCGCAGACCAAGCATAGTAAGGATAAGCATACCGTGCCCCGGTTGATCTGCAACTGCCGGGAATCTTTACCCGAATGACTGTCCATCAACTCTTCCGTCAATTGAAGACTGTTTTTGTTATTTTTTCTTGCAATCTCCCGCCAGCGTGATAAATCATAGTTCTGAATCGGTAAACTCATCATCCGGCATGAACCTATGCAGATTCAGCACGGAAAATGAGCATCACCGAAAACCCACATTATCCATCAAGGAGGAACACCCGTCATGAGCGAAGAAAGAAGCCTCTTCTGCCAGGTCAACAAGGCCAAGGACAGCAACAACATGACCGACCTGGAGAAGAAACATACCCCGGTGATCAGCGTCCCGGCCGAGATCAGGGCCGGCGAAACCGTCGAGGTGACGGTTGAGGTCGGCAAGCTGCTGGCCCATCCCAACGAGCCGGGGCACTTCATCGAGTGGATCGACCTCTACGCCAACTGGGTTTTCCTGGCCCGTATCGACCTGAGCGCGGTCACCACCCAGCCGACCCTGAAGATTCCGGTCACCATCCCGCACGGCATCGAGAACCTCACCCTGCGTGCCTTTGAACGCTGCAACCTGCACGGCGTCTGGGAAGGTACCGTCGACGTCAAGGTCGCCTGAACCCCGGATCGATCACACCGGCCGCGGATGGTCACCCGTCCGCGGCCCCATACCGTCCCATCCTGCTTGTCGGCACTCTCCGCTTCTGCTAGCATGCTCCCACCATGAATGAACTCGTACAACGACTCATCGAACTCGAGATCCGCTCAACTCACCAGGAACGGATGATCGAGGAACTGAACGAAGTGGTTGCCGCCGAAGACCGCCGGATCGCCGAACTGAAACGCGAGGTCAAGGTTCTGCAACAGGCCCTGCAGCGGCTGCAGCCCGAGCTGACCCCCTCGCCAGACGAATAGCCATGCACGACTATTCCAATCTGCGTCGCGTCCTGCTGGAAGTGCTGGTGATCGTCACGCTGGGTGTGGTCATGGGCCTGAGCGCCAACCTGAAACTGGTGATGCAGGTGCTGCGGGGCTCCCCACCGACCATCCACGTCAGTGACGCCACCGTCCCCACCGGAGACAACACGCCACGACCGATCGACCTGGCAAGCCTGCGCCGGGGCATCGAAAACAGCTCACTGCTGCTGATCGATGCCCGCATCAGCGAACTCTATGCCGCGGGGCATCTGCCCGGCGCCATTTCTCTGCCGCTGGACGAAATCGAAAGCCGGCTGTCGGCCTTCCAGCAACGGATACCCGGCGACCGTTCCCTGGCGATCTACTGCAACGGTTACGGCTGTCCCGACTCCTTCGACCTGGCTGTCAAGCTGCTGGCGGCTGGTTACCGGGATGTTCAGGTCTACGAAGGGGGATTCCCGGAGTGGCGGGACGCCGGGCTGCCGGTGGTGACGGAGAAGACGCCATGAACAGGCTGCTCAAATACCTGTATCACGGCAGCCGGTTGCTGCTGGGAGGTCTGTTCCTGTTCGCCGGGTTCATCAAGGCGCAGGACGTGGTCGCCTTCGCCGGCAATATCGCCGCCTACCAGCTGTTGCCCTACCAACTCAACTACCTGCTGGCGGCCTGCCTGCCCTACATCGAGATCATCGCCGGGGTGCTGCTGCTGACCGGCCAACGGGTTCGACCGGCCGCCCTGCTCTGCGGGCTGCTGACCCTGGTTTTCATCGCGGCGCTGCTGTCAGCCTGGCTGCGCGGTCTCGACATCAGCTGCGGCTGCTTCAGCCAGGACGCGAAAACCGGCATCGGCGAGGCCCTGCTGCGCGATTTCGGGCTGCTGATCCTGGCCCACTTCAGCTTTCACCTGCGCAACCGTTTCACCACGCCCCGCGCGAGCCGCTGACATGGAATCCTGGCAACAAAGCCTGCGTGCGGCCATCACCTCGCCGCAACAGCTGGCCGATCGCTTCGCCATCGACCCGCGCCCGCTGGAAGCGGTCTGCGTCCGCTATCCGTTGCGCATTACCCCCTATTACGCCGGGCTGATCCGCGAGGTCGGTGATCCGATCTGGCGCCAGTGCGTTCCCGATCCGGCGGAACGGGACGACGCCGGGCTGCCGACCGACCCCCTGGCCGAGGAAGCGCATTCGCCGGTCCCGGCCCTGGTGCATCGTTATCCCGACCGCGGGCTGCTGCTGGCCGGCAACAGCTGTGCCGGCTACTGCCGTTTCTGCACCCGTAAACGACGGATCGGCCGCCCCGAGTTCAATATCAGTTTCACCGAACTGCAGCAGGGCATCGCCACCATTGCCGCCACTCCGCAAATCCGCGATGTCCTGATCTCGGGCGGCGACCCGCTGCTGTTGAATGATGCCATGCTGCAGGAACTGCTCGGCCGGCTCAGGGCGATCCCGCATGTCGAGATCATCCGCATCGGCAGCCGGATCCCGGTGGTGCTGCCGGAGCGGGTCACACCGTCACTGTGCCGAATTCTCCGGCAGCATCCGCCGCTCTACCTCAACACCCACTTCAACCACCCGCGGGAGCTGACCGAGCAGAGCTGGCAGGCCTGCGCCCGGCTGGCCGAGGCCGGGGTGGTACTCGGCAACCAGACGGTGCTGCTGCGCGGCGTCAACGACGATCTCGAAACCCTGCTGGAGCTCAACCGCAACCTGCTGCAGATGCGGGTGCGCCCCTACTACCTGCACCAGATGGACCTGACCGCCGGTACCGGGCACTTCCGGGTGCGGGTGGAAAAAGGACGCGAACTGGTCGCCGGCCTGCGCGGCCGCATCACCGGCATGGGCATCCCGCAGTACGTCATCGACCTTCCCGGCGGCAAGGGCAAGGTGCCGGTCAACGGCGACTATGTCGAAACATGGGGGGATGAACTGGTCTTGCGGGCACCGGACGGCACGAAGGTGGTGTATCGGCAAACATAGCCCGGTACGGACACTTGGCCGCTAGGATAATTTCAACGCAGAGATGGAGAGAGACAGAGGCGGAGAGAAAAAATTCAATCTTTTGATTTATACCTGAATCAGTGGGTTTATGCCGGATGAAGCGTGCAAGTGCTTGGTCTGAATGCGCTTTTCAAAAATCTGAGGCGCACCCATAGGTTCGCCGGGGATTTTCGGGAAGTGCAGGCAGGTCAATGACTTGTGCTGCCCACCGACAGGGAACTCACAGGGAACTCACTGATTCAGGATAGCGCATAGACAGACACAAACCTGGTTGCGTGCGGACCAAGACTGCATTAACCATCGCCAACTTCATTGACTTTTCATCATAAATTGACGATATCATAAGCAGCTCATCCACCATGTGTGGAAGGAGTTACGAAGCCGTCCTTCGAGGCGGCTTCAGCCTTTTCAGTCGTTGTTTCGGCGGTATTTTTCATATTCCCTTTGCCATTTGCCGATCAACACCACCCATCAGACATCAGTCAAACAAATCAAAAATCACAACTGCCTGAAGTTACAGGTTGTTTAGTCATGGCAGGCTATTTTCAGGCCTCTTCAGTCAAACAACGGTCAAACAATTTGAATCGATCATCAGGCCCACCACGGTAGATATTTTCGGGCTTTGCTCCCCACGGTTTCGTCATGGCAACGTATCAGCCCGCCCTCAATGGTATCCCTGATGATCCTTGATGCCATCGAGCTGTTTTTATTCTCGATCCCGAATCGTTCTCGCAAGGTGGTATTGGTCATGAAGTCGCGCTGTACATGGCACAGATAGACGCAAACCTGGTTGCGTGCAAGCCTAGACTGCGTTAACCATCGACAATTTTGTTGACTTTTTATCATAAACGACCGATATTTTAAGTAGCTCATCTACCATGTGTGGAAGGAGTTACGAGACCGTCCCCCGGGGCGGTTTCAGCCTTTCTGGGGTCTGTTTTTCCAATAGGCCTCATATTCCTTTCTCAATTTTCTTCTGGTATGTTCCCGAGTAATCAGAAAAGCCGTCCAAGGAAGCAAAAAGCCTTTCCTGTCGGCCAGCACCACAATGTAGTCCTCATCTTCCAGCCAGATGTGAATACGGTTTTCATTGCGCTTCACGGAAACCCACCATTTCACTTTCGGAGCTTCGTTATGCTCAATGACAGGGCGTGGCCAGCGAATGCGCTCACAACGTCTGAAGTCGGGAGTCCGGCTTGCTTCGTCCTTCCCTTCAGAGATCATATGCCAGAAGGTCGCTTCCTTGCCATGAGTCAACGGGTGGCGTTTTAAACCGAGTCGCTTGCCCTGAAATACCGGTTTGCTGTCGATAAAATCCTGCTTGAACCAGCCATAAAGAGCATTAAGGTAACGATCCCAGTCCCCGTCGTAATCTCTGAACAGGACCAGCGGCGGCAGCCAGTCGGTTGCCTCATTCATCCCTGCACCTCCGCCGCGTGCCAGCGGAAGATATTCATTTTTTCTTCACGCAGCAGGGTGGTTCTGGTCAGGTCGTAGCCAGAGCGCCGCCGTATCCGGTCGATGATCGCCATTTTTCCGGCATTCCCTTCGAGACCCCGGGTCAGATAGGCAATTGCGCCAATAAGCAAGTCGGCCAGTTGCAACTGCTCGATCTCGTGAGAGTGGACCAGTTGCAATCGCTCAATCACCTGCCGGGAAAAGTCATAACGATCATTGCAAAGAACCTCGTGCAGTTTGGCCGTCTTTCGTGCGCCGCGTGTGTCCTTGATGTCGAGGTAAATGCGATAACGGGCAGCGGGCCGGAAGATGACTTTGAGCATGTCGAAGTACATTTTGTAATACCAGTTGTCATGATCCTGACCGGGGAAGGCATCGTGGCGCAGCAGCGTCTTGTCGGGCACGATCAAAGCACGAAAGTTCAGGTCGTCATCATCAAAGAAATAATCAACCAGATCCAAGTAAAGTGCTTTGCCGGCAGGCGAAACCTTGGTCCACTTCACTTCAAAATGCGGAGATAGTCCGTGCTTCTGTTTGATCTCCCGTAGGCGGACGGCTATTTCCCGGGTCTTGTCCAGCGGACACCAGACTGCACCTAGTACCATGGTTCTCTGGTGGTCGTTTTCCAGATGGCAGGATTCATCGCAGTAGACGTTGAAAGTTTCACTCATTGCAGTTCCCTTTTATTCCACATCAAGATAATCAAAGATGATTTCCTTTTTTCAGCATTACCCAAGTGCACCGTCTATCTGTGCAAGTGCGGTTACAATTTCACTCACCGAGTGCCGATCAAATTCGGCCCGGTCTGCTTCTTCATGGGTACCTTTATTCAGGTATCGCCACTCCCGTGAGCTGCCGTTTCCACCCAGGCCAAGAAGAGTCTCAACAGGTGTCAAAATACGACTTTTGTCTGGATCACTAAAATCAGCTTTAGCAATTTTAGACCTGAGCTGTTCTGTCAGGTTACGCAACTCAATCTCGGAGGTTATTGAGCGGAATTTCAGGCTGAGATTTCCATCCCCATGCCTTCTCACATAGCTCCACAATTTACCTTTGGTGAGTGATTCCAATGCATTTCTGGATTTAGACAGAGCGTATCTGATTTCATTCTTATCCAGATGGGATTGCGCAGCGATGATATAGTTTCGTGGTGCACAGTTGAAATCGACTCGAATATGCTGTTCGTCAAGTCGCGGCAGGAAAGTAAATGGTTTTGACTCTGAAACTCGTTCTGCGGAAAGCAGATTTTGAATGTCCTTGAAAAATTCTTCGCCATGACAGGTGAGGATAATCTGCTTGCCTGTGAAAAAATCATCGTCAAACAACGACCTGCGAATCGTCTCACGGTGCCCATCGTCAATCGCATTCACCGGGTCGTCAAAGATCAATAGCGGGCAGTTTTCCTTGAGATTTTTGGCAAGTAATATTGCCAGGCCGATGCACCTGATATGGCCCTCGCTCAATACATGCAGGGCGTCGAAAAAAGTTTCCGGGTCAGCAATGAAGGCTATTTTCAGTCGCTGATTTTTCTCCAAAGGCAGGTGGATTGACGCCAGTTGTTCTTTAATAGAATCATTGCGGTTGAAAGCATTGTAGAGGGCAACAACCGTTTCTCCCAGATCCGCAACTAATTGGGCAGGCAATGCGTTTTTGTACTCATTCAGCCTGGAAACAAAGGCAGCGTAGGCACCTGCAATGATCTGGTTTCTGGCGACAATTTCTTTTTCAGCCTCTGCCTCTGCAATGAGCTGGGCATTTTCTGTGTCAAAATCAGTGATAGTTTGTTGGGCTTTTTTGACCGCGTCGTCGGCAGTCTTTCTGCGAGTTTGCAGAACGGTGATCTTCTCGGCGAAACCGCGCAGCCGTTCCAACTCCGTTTGTTTTGTGGCGCGTTGTTGCGCTGCCTGATCTATTTCCTTATCGTTTTCTTCCAGTTGCTGAACCTGGGTTTGCAGATGTTGCCAAGGTGTAGAGCCATCTTGCGAGGGTCGGTGCAGCGAGTTCCACCAGTCGATACCGGCTTTTGCCGGAGGTGCTACCTGGCTGTTGTTAAGTGGATTTTGCGTTAAGCGAGCACAGCATATGTTTACGATTTGCGAAAGCTCAAGCAATGATTGGCCGATTTTACCCTCCAGATCTTTGGCCGTTTGCTGTAACTCAGCTATGTGGTGAAGTTTTTCCAGTTCTTCACCGGCGTGGGTATATGGGTTGACCGTTACCTGGCTAAGTGGTGTTTTACAGGCAGGGCAATGATCCGGGCTACCCTGCTGTACCTGACTTACGGCCTCATATAATTGTTTAAATGATATTTGCTGGCTGGCTTCCGTCAGTTTGCCTTGCTGGATAGTGAGATCAGATAGGTTTGTTTTGATGGACTCTTCAAGCGCCTGTAAGGCTTGAGCGGTTACATTACTTTTGGCTCCTATCTGCTCTTGCAAGTCATTTTCAAGATTCTTAATGGCGCCGGGATGTTCCTCGTCACCATTAAATTCTGTCACCATCTGGGTAAAGGTTATGGTCTCGCGATATTCGTGGGCCAGTTTTCGTTTTTCGTCAGCCAGTTTTTCCAGCTCTTCTTTGTTGTCCTTCAACTGCTCTTTGGAGCCTGCCAATGTCTGACGCTTGTCATGCAATTGTTTGGCCTTAGCACCTTCAAGGTCGATATACTTCCCGTCAATTTCCGGTGTAAAGTTGCGGACAAATTCATTGAAGGCATCGAGACCGAACAGGGTTGAAATCAGCTCGGTTTGCCTGGCCGGGGCCTGGGCCGCGATGCGCGAGAAACTGTCAATACGGTTTTTTTCGACAAAGCAGAAGCGATAGAGGGCTTCATTGGCAACAATGGGCATCTCCTGCCCCTCAGAATTAATCCCGATGAGCTCAGGCTCTTCAAAGGTGTTTTGGTGGGCATTTTCCAAATAATTCCGCAGATTGCGAAAGCGTTTGCTTTCCGCCTCCGCGACATTGCCCAGCAGGCCATATTCCAGGGCCTCGCAAAAGCTGGATTTACCTGTGCCGTTGGGGCCGTAAATCAGCACCAGTTGACTGGCAAGATCGAAAACTTCCTGTCTGGCAAAACCCCGAAAAGGGCCGACTGCGAGACTTTTCAAACGGACAATGGGTGCGGCTTGCTCTGTGATTTGAGCCGGTAGGGGCTGAATCTCGGTGCCGATGCTGTCCCAGGCCGTTTCGGCCAAGGCAACCATTTTCTGAACCCGTTGGCCTCTTGTTGTGGAAAGCGGGATCAAGGCATCCAAATTCTGCAACACTATATTGGCAATTCTGCGCACCTCGGCAGGAATAGTGCCACTGTTGAGTGTTTGCAGAAATCGTAGATATTCAGCCCGGATCATGCGTTACATCCTTGTCATTCCACTGTGACCTGGCCGTTCATCAGCATGGGCAGGAGCCAGTCACGGAGTTGGGTGAGATGCTGGTTTTCCAAGGTATTATTGGCTATTCGCTGGAAGGCCGACTCAACTACTGCTGCAAATCTCTCGACAACGGCAGTATCTGGAATGGCGAGCTTGGTAAATTCGATGTCATTGGAAACGATGGAGTTGAAAACCGACCCGGAAGACTTGACTTCAAGATGATGAATCAGTTCCCTAGTAAGAAAAAATAGGTATGTGTGACTGATACCTGACTTGGCTTGCAGTGCATAACAGGATTGGTTCATGGCCATGTCGACACCGGCCAACACGAGTTTACCAACAGAACCACGCGCCGTGATAAAGACAGTATTCTTCCCAAATAGCTTGGTGCTACTCTTCCTTAACCCTTCTTCGGTAATGTAGTCCGCAGTCGCAAACTTGTAGATGGACCCGTCAGCGTCGGTGGGGGTAAAGAATGGAATAGCACCATTCCAGTATTCGGGCTTTTTTTTCGTCGGGGTCCCACCTCCGAGCAGATCGGCTACAGCAAGAATACTCGAGTCCTCCCACCCCGCCGGAATCTCCCGTTTCAGGGTAGGGTTGTAAACCATTTTGCCGCCGGAGGATTTGTAGGGTCTACCATTTTGGTCGGGGAAGTCGAACTGCACGAACCAGTAGTCGTACAGGGTCTTGGCCATCGCCTCCAGTTCGGCATTGATGCGGTTGTTGCAGTCGATTTTGGCGTCGAACGCGGAGAGAACGGCGGCGATTTTTTGTTGTTCCCCTGTGTTGGGAAGCCAGATGGGGAGTCGATCTAATATCTTCTGATTTAACGAAGGCATAATAGAGCCAGAGCTATTTTGTAGTAGCCACTTGCCCACTGCCGAAGATCTAAATTGATAGCTAACAAAAACGCTATCAATGTCATCAGAAAGCCTCAGACGAATACCATCTGACCCAAGAAACCAGCCAGCTTGGTCCTCCCCAACTATAGCGTTTCGATTAATAGCGCCCTTTCTCCCAAAGACTATATCACCAGCCTTTAAGACAAATTGTGGAAGCCGCTTTTTTGTTGAATCTGAGACTTTAGGGGTGCGGTCGGAAATCAGCAGGTAACCACTTTGAATTTCGCCCACAGAAATTACGGGAACTCCAAAATTTGAATATTCGGCCGCTTTTAACATCGTCCCAAACGGACCGGTTTGAACACTGGCACGACCGTTACGTTGTAGTTCCCCTAAGGATGTCTTTATCCAGTTAGTATTCATACCGCAACCCCGCCAACTGTTTCCGAATCTCCTTCTCCAGCCCCGTCGACTCCTCGAACAGCCTCTCCAGATTATCGGTAAAGACCTGCATCTTCGCCGCAAACTCCTCCGGCGTCAGATCGACATACTCGATCTTCACCTCAAAATACTGCCCGGCACTGAGCGAATAATTTTTGGCGGCAATCTCATCGTAGCCCACCACCACCGAAAAATCCTCCACCGCCTCTTTGCTGTTGAAGGTGGCGATGATCCGGTCTTCTTCCTCGACACTCAAAACGGTTTTCTGGTTTTTGTCTTCCTTGACCTTGGTGCCGAGGTTCGAGGCATCGATCAGCACCACATCTTCAGTATTGGCGCGATCGATAAAGAGGATGGAGACATTGGTGCCGGTGGTGGCGAAGATGTTGCTCGGCATGGAGACCACCCCGGCGAGCATTTTCTCGTCCACCAGTTTTGAGCGGATCTTCTTATCGATACCCGACTGGGCAGTAATGAAGCCGGTCGGCACCACCACTGCCGCCTTGCCGCCCGGTTTGAGCGAATAGATGATGTGCTGCAGAAAGAGCTGGTAGATGGCCATCTTGTCGACGGCCTTTTTGGGCACCTTCGGCACTCCGGCAAAAAAACGGGCCTGATGCTCTCTGCTGTCCAACTGGTTGCGGAAATCGCTGAAATCCATCTTGAAGGGCGGATTACTGACAATGTAGTCGAACTTTTTCAGCGCCTTGCCGTCCCGGTGATAGGGATGCAGGATGGTGTTGCCCTGAATGATGTTGGGGATGGAGTGAACCAGATTGTTGAGGATCAGGTTGAGGCGCAACAGGCTCGACGACTTCTGCGAGATGTCCTGTGAGAAGATGCTGCAGCGCTGCTCGCCGATGGCGTGGGCCAGGTTCATCAGCAGGGTGCCGGACCCGGCCGAGGGGTCGTAGCAGCTGACATTGGCCACCTTGCCGCGCACTTCCTCCGGCACCAGAATGGCGGCCATGATCTTGGCCACGGCGTGCGGGGTGTAATACTCGGCATATTTGCCGCCGCTGTCCTTGTTGTAGTCCTTGATCAGGTACTCGAAAATAGCGGCATAGAAGTCGTATTTCTGGGTAAAGATGCGCTCGAAACTGAACTCCGCCACCTTGTTGATAATGGCGCGGCAGAAGTCGTCGCGCTTCGATTCGTCAGTGATATATTCGCTCACCCGGTCAAACAGGGTGACCTTGGCGCCACCGTCGGTCTTGACCGCGAAGATGTCGTTGTTGGTGATGGCGATATCGCGCAGGGTGTCGTCGAACAGCTTGGCGAAATCGGGCGCGTTCTGGCGGCTGAAGAGATGTGAAATGAAATGTTCCGGTTTCAGGCGGGCGGTGTCCGGCCCCAACTGCAGTTGCAGCATCTCCAGCTCGTCGCTGCTCAGGGCACCTATGGCCTGCGCCCAGTTTTCGGCTGCAGCCAGTTTGGGATCGATGCGTTTCGCTTCAAAGGCGAACTTGTCGTTGAGAAACTTGTAGAGAAAGACCTGGGTGATGATCTTGAACTCGTTACCGTCGTTGCCGAGACCGTAGGCAGCGCAAATCCCCTTGAGGCTGTCGATCAGTTTTCGGGTTCTTTTTTCGAATTCCTGGGTTACCACGTGCGTACTCCTGCTCTGTTGCCTGAGGCAAACTCATTCATATATTCGGCGACCACCAACCGGTTGATAAAGTGAGAGGCGTCGGGGTTGAGGGTGATCTTCTGCCCGTTTTTGAATTCACTGATAACCAGCGGCATCATCATGCGCTCGAAGTAGCTTTCATTGGCGAGCAGCTGGGTGTTCTGCAGCACCTGGTCATCGGCCTGTTGTTTGATGCCGGAGAGTACCTCGAAGATGCGACGTTCCGGTTCTGAAAGGGTGCCGCGCTCCAGCAGGCGTTTGTGAATGCGGGTGTACTTGGCGTCACCCTGGTACCTGGCGCGCAGCTGGTTGTTCTGCCGGTTCAACTCCTTGACCTTGTCGTAGATCTGGTTGAGCGCGCCGATGTTGGCGTTCATCTCATCCTGGGTGACTTCGTTGAGCTTTTTCTTCTTGAACAGCCGCTCCAGTTCTTCCTTCAGGGTGATGAACCTGGGGTCCTGCTGGTCGAAGTTGTCGGCCAGGGCTTCGCGGGTCCGGCGCAGAGTATTCTTCAGCTTGTCCGCCAGCACCAGCTCTTCTTCTCCCACCTTGGTGAACATGAACAGCACCTCTTCGAGGGCGACATTGAGCAGGTTGCTGGTATCGGCGCTGTTTTCGATGTTTTCCTTGAGGTTCAGCAGGTCGAGGTGATTGCAGGTTTCACGGTAGAGCTGGTTGAGCTTCTGAAAATCAAGCTGCTGCAGAAACTCATATTCACCCTGCAGGCGGATCAGGTTATAGAGACTGCGGGCATCACCCAGAGCCTTTTTCAGTGCCAGTACCGTGGCGCGGTCCTGGATCTGGCTGATCTGCCGGGAGAATTCTTCGGCATTTTCGGTGTCGAAGCGGAACAGCACATCCTTGATCTGCTCGATTTCGCCCTGGATCTCCTCGGCGGACTTGAACAGGTGGGAGTAGTGCTCCATCTCGTCGCCCAGTTCTTCATTGAGCTCTTTCAGATAACGCTGGTTCGTTTCTTCAAATTCTTTGCTGATGTCGGCAAAGTCAACCACATAGCCGTAACGGAAATCTCCGTAGGGGCGGTTGACCCGGGTCAGAGCCTGGAGCAGGTTGTGTTTGCGGATCACCCGACCCAGATAGAGCTTTTTCAGCCTGCTGGCATCAAAACCGGTGAGCAGCATGTTGTAGACGAACAGCAGGTCGATCTTGCCGGTCTTGAAATCCTCCACCCAGTCTTTGCGCTCTTCTTTATTGCCGACATCGTGCAGGATCAGGGCGCCGCTGTTGATTTTGTTTGTCTGTTTTCGTCGGGCTGCATAGGGGGATTCGGACTCCGCGGCCAGCGGCAGCTCAGCGAATGCGTTATCAGCCTTGCGGGGCTTCAATGCGCCAATTTCCGCAGCGAGGCGAGCCTGGAAAATTTCAAACATCTGCCGGGCCTGCTCGGCACTGTCGCAGATAACCATACCGCCGATAGTGGCGTCGTTCAGTGCCCCCCGGCTTTTTTCAAAATCATCGATAATGTAGTCGAGCATCGGCTCGACAAAACGCGGATGCGCATAGATGAGCTTGCGGTCGATGTCGCCCTGTTGCAGCTCCACCGCCGCCAGCGCTTCCTGCAGAGAGAGCTTGTAGTTGGTGGCGATCTCTTCGCGGATCAGGCGCAGGGTATACCCGTCGGCGATGGAGGCGTTGTAGTAATACTTGTGGATGTAATCGCCGAACAGGACGCGGGAGTTGTAGTCATCCCCCAACAGCGGGGTGCCGGTCAGACCGATCTTGATGGCGTTCGGATCGGACTGGCTGAGATTGGCGAGAAAGCTGCCCCTGGGGTTGTAGCTCCGGTGGACCTCATCGAGAAAATAGACCCGCTGAATGCTGACATCGTAATCCTCGGTGCGCATCACATCCGGGTCGTCCTTGAACTTCTGAATATTGACTACGGTGATCTCCGGCTTGCCGGAGTGGTTGTGCAGGGCCTGGGTTGCCTTGATGTCGCGGGCGAAGTCCGCGCGGGTGTCGATGGTGTGGACCGTCAACCCCCGGCTGGAAAACTCCCGCTGGGCCTGAATGAGCAGGTCGATCCGGTCGACGATGAAGTAGAACTTGGGGATGATGCCCCGCTTCTGAAAATAGTCGGTCAGGAAGCGGACATTGTAGTAGGCCAGCGCGGTCTTGCCACTGCCCTGGGTGTGCCAGATGATCCCCTTGCGGATGCCTGCATCCAACGTTTTTTCAATCGCCCTGGTGGCGAAGAGTTGGGGATAACGCATGACATGTTTCTGCAGACCGTCGGCTTCATCCACATAGGCCAGGGCGTATTGCAGCAGGAACGACAGGCGATCCCGGCTGAACAGGGAGGTACAGATGCGGTTGGTCGGCGTGTCCGGCGACTTGTTGCTGAGAAACTCCGGGCTGTGCTTGATGACGGTCAGGTTGTTGTCGCGCAGGATCTCGTCTTCGATCGCGTCGTTCTCGTCGGCCAGCAGGTTGGCGAGGCTTTGCTCTTCCTCTTCACGGAAGTAATTGAAGATCGGCGCGTCATAGGAGGGGCTGGCATAAAAGGCCCCCTCGATGGGCTGCGGCGAGCTGTCGTCGTACTCCATATTGTTGGAGAAGATCATCAGCTGGGTGATATTGATAAAGCGACGGAAACGGGGATTGCGACAGCGGGTGATGATGCGGTTGCGCTCGGCCAGAATGCCTTCACGGTTGTTGGGCTTCTTGACCTCGATGAAGACCAACGGCATACCGTTGATGAGCAGGGTGATATCGGGTCGAAACTCGTCATCGCCATTCTTGCAGGGTAGCTCGGTGACGACATGGAAGCTGTTGTTTGAGAAATCGGCAAAGTCGATCAGCCGGGTTCCTGACCGTTCGGTGAGCTTTTCGTAGAAGGCCCTGCCTAGGTCTTCGTTTTCCAGCGAGAGCTTGACGTCAGTCAGCAATCGCTCAATGTCGTCGGCGTCAAGGTCGGGGTTGATTCGGGCGACAGCCTTTCGGAATACGTCCGGGAAGATATTGGTATCTTCATCCCAGAGCGCCTTCTTGAGGGAAAGGTACTGGTAGCCAAGGCGGACCAGATGCAGAATGCAGGGAATTTTTACGCGTGAGTCTTCACTGAATATCATTCGACCTGTTCCCCCTCAAAAGCTACTCATCCCCAAAATAATCCGAATCGACCCGCTTGATCTCGTAAATCGCAGTTGTTGTCACGCCGAGCCCAAAGTCAATCATCAGCTCGGCCAGTTCCACCCCATCGATCAGCACGACCTTGGGGTCGATATTCCTGACATAGTCCCGGGCCTCACTGGAGTAACTTCCGGTGGTGATAAAAACCCCCTTGCGGGCGCGCTTGCCGTGCAGGGCTCCGACAAACTTCTGGATTTCAGGACGCCCCACGGTCCCCTCCCAGCGTTTGGCCTGGAGGTAGATGATGTCGAGCCCGAGTCGGTCTTCGTTGATGATGCCGTCAATCCCTTCATCGCCACTTCTGCCAAGGGCCTTGCCGGCCTCCTTGCGGGAACCTCCATAACCCATTTTGACCAGCAGTTCGACCACCAGTCGCTCAAAGAACGAGGGTGGTGCTGCCTTGATCCGGTTCAGCAGGTCGGCGGCCAGATCGCTGCGAATCTGTTGGTGGGCTGATTCCAGCATCTCCTCAGGGGTTGCGCTCTCGGAGTCCTCTCCAACAACCCTTGACTTGTCTTCGTCAGCCTTCTTTCCAGCTGTACGGAATTTTACGAACTCGGGGAAACGATCAAGCAGTTTGGTGTCGATGCCGGTGGGATTCTCCGCAAGAACCTGTCGACCGCGGTCGGTAATCTGGAAGTGGGCGCGGCGCGGGGCATTCAGTAAGCCCGCCTGCAGCAGGTAAGTCTTGGCCCAGGCAATGCGATTGTCGAATACCGGTTGACGTCCGCTGGGGAGCAGTTCTTCACGTTCTTCGTTGGTCAGTTCCAGATTCGCAGCGATTTGTTCTCGTGCATCACGGATGGCGTGTACCTTCCCGTCGGAAGCGAGAACGAGCAAAGGTAACATCAAGGCCTGGTAATCCGGAATGGTCATGATCCCCCCTAAGGTCATGAAAAAACAGACGAACTGAACACCGGACAGGGTAGCACCTTTCTCTCGATTCCCCAAAAGAAAACAGCCCGGTTCGTATCAGGGGACTGGAGGCAGGGTCAAACCGGAGGCAGATCTTGAATAAAAAGAAACTGACAATTCAAGACCGCAAAATGTTATCCGGTTTTACCTGTAACACAAACGGTCGTCTGACGGTGAAGAAGAGGGAAACACATTTCGAGTTTCTGACCGATGATGAGGTCGGCATGGAAAACGCCGCCCTGGAAGGATACGCAAGGGGCTGAGATGCAACCCGTCCCCTCATTTCACGCAGAGAAAAGCATAAGACCTTTTTGGGATTTTCAAACCCAAAAAGGGTTTTCTCTCCTTCTCTGCCTCTCTCCGCCTCTCCGTTGAGGGAGTTTTGCCCTTCTTGGCGGCCCAGGCTGTATTTACGCCCGCGAGACGAACCGGCACTCGCGGGTATCGACCTTGATCTTGTCCCCCGCTTCCAGGTAGGGCGGCACCTGCAGGATCAGCCCGGTTTCCAGGGTTGCTTCCTTGGTCTGGGCGGTGGCGGTGGCATTCTTCAGCGACGGCGGCGTCTCGGTGATGGTCAGTTCAACGGTCATCGGCGGTTCGACCGACACCACCTGTTCCCGGAACACCCCGAGGACAACCTCCGCACCTTCCAGCAGGTAGCCCTTGACCGGAGCGAAAAGGTCGGGGCCGAGTTCATACTGCTCATACGACTCCAGGTCCATGAAGGTGCCTTCTTCAGCCGCGCCGGCATAGAGAAACTGCCCTTTGCGCTTCTCGAAATCGGCCTCGTCGACCTTGTCGCCCGACTTGAAGGTTTTCTCCAGCACCTGGCCGGTCAGCAGGTTGCGATACCTGGTTTTGACCAGGGTGTTGGCGCCGCGCGCGGTCGGGCTGTGCTGACTGACATCCATCAGAACGCAGGGGGCGTCTTCGAGCTGGATCACCAGTCCCTTTTTAAAATCAGCTGTCGTGTACATTGATCCTGCTTCTCCTTGTTCTCCCGGGGGACAGTCCATCCCGGTCTTATTACCGCGCCTTATATCACAAGGACCGATGCGGGCAAAGGTTTTCCGTGACAAGCCTTTATCCACTATGCTTAAATGCGATGTTTCGGCAATCCTGTACGGGCCGGCCTTTCGGCCGGCTCCCGGAAGAAGAATACCGCCCAAGGAGTTTGTTCATGTACACCTGTTCCGATCTGAAAAAAGGACTGAAGATCCTCATCGACGGCGAGCCGCATGTCATCGCCCAGTTCGACTTCACCAAGCCCGGCAAGGGGCAGGCCCTCTACAAATGCAAGTTGCGCAACATGCTGACCGGCGCCCTCTTCGACCGCACCTACCGCTCCGGAGAGAGTTTCGAACCGGCCAACCTGGTCGAGCGCGACATGCAGTACCTCTACCAGGATGACAACGGCTATGTCTTCATGGACCAGAAAACCTACGACCAGACCACCATCGCCGAGGAGGTTCTCGGCGACGATCGCTATTTCCTGATCGACAACATGGAAGTCAAGGTGCTGATGTTCGGTGAACGCGGCATCGGCGTCACCCTGCCGAACTTCGTCAACCTGCGGGTTACCCAATCCGACCCCTGGGTCAAGGGGGACACCGCCGCCGGCAACAACAAGCCGGCCACGGTCGAATCCGGCTACACCCTGCAGGTCCCCTCCTTTGTCGAGGAAGGCACCCTGATCCAGATCGACACCCGCACCGGCGAATACGTCACCCGGGTCAAGGAGTGACAATGGATTTCAGCGTGGCCCTGGCCCGCAAACAGCAGACCCTGATGCAGAGGGCCCGGATCCTACAGGCGATCCGGGCCTTTTTCATCACCGACGACTTTCTCGAAGTCGAAACCCCGCAGCGCCTGCCGGGCAATGCCCCGGAGATGCATATCGACGCCGAACCCTCCGGCCCCTGGTTTCTACAGACCTCACCGGAACTCTGCATGAAACGTCTGCTGGCCGCCGGCTGTCCACGACTGTTCCAGATCAGCCGCTGCTGGCGGCAGGGAGAGCGGGGGCGCCGTCATCTGCCCGAGTTCACCCTGCTGGAATGGTACCGGGGCGGTGCCGACTACCATGCCCTGATGGAGGACTGCCGGAAGCTGCTGAGTCATCTGGTCCCGGGTGGACGACTGCAGTGGCAGGGACGGGAAATCGACCTGTCTTCCGAATGGCAGCGGCTCACCGTTGATGAGGCGTTTCGACGCTATGCCGGCTGCAGTTGCCTGGAAGCCCTGGAGCAGGACCGTTTCGACCAGCTGCTGGTGGAAAAGGTCGAACCCTGCCTCGGCCTTGAGACGCCGACCCTGCTCTGCGACTATCCTCTCCCCCTCGGCGCCCTGGCGCGCCGCAAGCCGGACGATCCCCGCTGGGCGGAACGCTTCGAGCTCTATGTCGCCGGCATCGAACTGGCCAATGGCTTTTCCGAACTCTGTGACCCGGTCGAGCAGGTTCGCCGTTTCGCTGCGGAAGAAGAGGCCCGACGACAGGCCGGCAAACCGCCCTACCCGGTACCGACCCGGTTTCTGCGTGAACTCGGCCGGCTCGAATCAGCCGCCGGCATCGCCCTCGGCATTGACCGGCTGGTGATGCTGCTGACAGATAAAGAGGATATCGCCGAAGTGGTGGCGTTTCCTCCCGAGGACCTGTAAACTGGCTAGTGTCCCGTGCGGTTAGTTGTGTCAATTAATTCTGAGTCATTTTGGTTGCGGTCAAGGCACGCCGACGCAGGCCTAGCCTGAGTTAAGCCGAGGAGGCGAAACGCAGACCGCGGCCAAAAGGGCCTGAATTAGAAGACAGGATTAACCGCACGGGACACTAGATCAACGTTCCTGGAGGCATCATGAGTGATTATCCCGACTCAGTGAGCGAACTCTGCACCGAACTGCGACAGCAACTGGCTGAGCAGGATGATCTCGACAGCCGCAGCGCGGTTGCCGTGGCCGCCCTCAGCCGACAGCTGCGGGTCGCTGAAGATGAAGTCGCCCTGTTCCTGCTCGATGAGCGCAAAACGGTACTGCACTTTCTCTGGCCGAAACGGTTCCGCCAGATCGGCTTTATCCCCTACTCCTCCCTCGACTCCCTGGCGGCGCGCACTGCCCGTGAGGGCCGTGTCTTCCTCAACAACACTTTCGCTTCGGTCCACCACGCTTCCTTCTTTGAAAAGATCCGCCTCAAGGACGGCATTGCCGACCGTCCCAAGCCGATTCAGAAAATCATCAGCGTGCCGATGGTGGTTGCCGGCGAGGTGCGCGGCGTCATCCAGATTTCACGTAAAGGGGAAGAAGGGGACGAACTCGCCGATTTCGACGATCAGGCGGCGAATGCCCTGGTGGAACTGGCTTCGGTAATCGGCGAAGCACTCTGATCCGTTATTGCACGCCAGCCGTTCAGGTCCGCTGCCGATAGGCGCAGTAACCGGGACGGGGCCCGATGCGGGGATGGTTGCGGCAGGTCGCGGGACGTTTTTCGTAAATGGTGCAGCGCCGTGTCCGTGGATGCAGGTAGATACAATCGGCGTTGGCCCGCCGGGTCAGACTGAAGATCCCGCGTTTGTGATTGAAGTGCTCGATCACCCCTTCCTTACGCAGCCGCCTTGCCAGCAACTTGGCAGAAGTCCCGGCATCGAAGTCATCGATCAGCCCCATTCTCACCAGGTCGGCAACATCGACCTCGACCTCCAGACGGCAACAGCCGGCACTGCAGCTGTCACACAAGCGACCATAATATCTGATCCAGGTATCCGGGGTCTCCGGGCAGACCGGCCTGGTGGTTTTTTTCTGGCGACGTGCTTTTTTCATCGAGGAGAAAAGAGGACCTGAAGCAGTGAGAGACAAGCCAGGCGGAGGCCGCGCAACGGTTGCGGACAGTAGCAGAAAAAAAGTCCCGCTGCAAGGGCGGGACTTTAACCCAAATCCACCGGCTGTTTTGCGGAACGAGGGTGACGAGACGGATGAAGATGCGCGGCGCCGCGCCGTTTCGGGCGCAGACGCAGCCGCGCTACGTCGAGCACCGAAGCGGTGACGGCAATAAAGCAGATTCACCCGTAACGACAGCCGAATCCCGAAATTGCTGGTGGATTTGGGTTTAAACCTGATTCAGGTTTGAAGTAAAAATATTTTCAGGAAGCTCCCTCTTCTCCGGGGGAGATCGTTCCGGCATCCGGCCTCGCCACCAGGCTCAGGGTGGCAAATCGCGTGTTGACCGATGATCCGATCAGAACCACCCACATCCCCGGAAATCGCCATTTCTGCACTCGGTTGCTGATCTGCCCGCCATTGGGGGGCTGCAGCAGGACTGACTCATCAGCCCCCTTGCCCAATACCGGTCTGAGTCGCGAGACCAGATCCTCCACCAGGGCCGGAGAAAATTTGCCGACTACCTTGTAGATCCGATCGTCGACAAAACAGACCTGGAGCCCGACTTCAATATCATCGACCCAGAGATGGTCAATAATGCCGCAGAATTCCCCGGGCCGTTGCGGATTGTCTTCAATCCGCGCAAAGGGCCTGACCGCGCTCGCCTCATCGAAACTCATGCCGATCCGGTAACCGAACAGCGCCAGATTGAACTGCGCCAGCTCCTCGGCCGGGGCGTACTTCGGCAGCAGCATCAGCACCAGGCCCGCAACCAGCAGGCCGCAAAATTTTCTTTTCATTCCCCCTCCGAATATGGCTGGCAACAATCTTTTTCCGAACGGAATCAACCCGGCAGTTCGCCGTCCTGGCTGGCCAATGGCAGGGCAAACGTCCGGCGGTAGTAACGGATTTCGATGATGATGATCTTGATGATGCTGGCAACCGGAACCCCGATAATCATGCCGAGGACTCCATAGAGCTTGCCCCCCATGATGATGGCGATAATCACCCATAACGGATGCAGGTTGGAAACATGGGAGATGAGAATCGGGATGAGAATAAAGTTGTCGAGGATGATCTGCCCGATCAGCAGATAGGTCGCCAGGATCCACCAGAACTGCCCCCCCATGCCGAGGTCGACCAGCGCGATCAGGATCCCCGGGATCATGCCGACAATCGGCCCCAGGTAGGGAACCAGGTTGGTCACACCGGCGAACAGCCCCAACAGGGGAGCGTAGCGGATATCGGTGAAGGAGAGGCCGAACCCGACCACGATTCCGACAATGACCGCTTCGAGAATGCGGCCACGGACAAAATGGCTCAGCTGGCGACTGATCAGATAGGACAGGTCGTGGGCCATTTCATAATAACGATTGGGCGCCAGACTGACCGAAAAACGGATGATCTTCTGCCCGTCACGCAGGAAAAAGAAGGTGAACAGGGGCACCAGCAGCATCAGGCTGCCGAGCCGGAGCGCCGAACCGGTGGTGTGCGACAGTATTTCATTGAACAGGTGTTCAGCCAGAACCCGGCCGCGCCCCGGCAGGTCGAGCCCGGACACGAAGGGGAAATATTCGTTGAGACGCACCTCAAACTGGTTGAGCAATTCGATTCCGCGAGCCAGATAACGCGGCAGATCGGTCCGCAGTGAACCCCACATCGCCAGCCAATGCGGACTCAGCCAGCGTCCGGCGAGATAGACCAGGATCGCGGTCAGCAGGGAAACCAGGAAGATGCTGGCGGTCCGGTTGAACGGCCCGCGTTCAAAACGGCGCACCAGCGGTTCGAGCAGAAACGCCAGCACCAGCGACAACAACACCGGCAGAACAATGCCGGTGGTTGCGACATGCAGCAGTTCGGTAATCCGGGAAGCGGACGTGAACAGGGCCAGTCCGCTGGCGATGCCTGCCGTCAGGACAAGATAAATCAACAGCAGCTGGGTACGGGTCAGTGACAGTTGTTCCGGCATGGCGGCCTCATTCCTCTTCCGTCGGAGCGGTCGATCCGACCTGCTGCAACCGCATCAACTCCTGACCTGCGGCGTGCAGCCGCTCACTCATGACCCGGGTCAGGCCGAGCAGAAGCTTGTTGGCCATGGCCGGATTCTTCTGCACGGTTTCAAGCAGGTCGGCCCGAAAAAGACCCACCAGCTGCGCCTTCTCCAGTGTCCGGGCCGAAGCCACCCGCATCGCCGGCGACGCGAGGGTCGTCTCACCGAAGAAATCCCCCGAGGCAAGGACGGCCAGTTCAATCTCCCGGCCCTGATTGCTGCGGGAAGAAATCCGTACCCGGCCGGTCCGCACAATGTAGAGTCCCGAACCCGGATCTCCCTCGCTGAAGACCGTCTCACCGGCGTCATATTCACGCACATGGACCAACGCTTCGAGACGCTCGAGTTCACGCTCGGTCATGTCGCTGAACAGCGGCAGGGTACCGAGAAAATAGGCCAGTGATTCTTCTTCGGGTTTCTGGCGAAAAATATTGCTCCAAAGCGGACTCACAAATCCCTCCATATCAATAACAACAACCTGGGGACTATAACAGGACTCCGACCGGGGAGCACTGCAAAATCTCCGTTTCACATCCCCAGGGACCGCAGGGAAATGCCGGGCAAGTGAGTACAGAGTTGATTCAGGGCATCATCAGGGAGCCAGCAGTTTGCGTATGTCCCTGGGGAAATCGACATTGACCCGGTAATCAACAAAATCGACCTTGACGACCTCTTTTCTGCCATCATGGAGAACAATCCGCTCCTGGCTTGCCGGCAGCCAGATATCGTCCACCAGTTCAAACCTGGTGGCAAAACGCGTGTCGACCCGACCGTCCAGCGAAGTCAGCATGAACTCTTCCGGCAGCTGCCCGGCGGGCACTTCACGATAACGAACCTCCAGGGTCAACACCTGACCGTCAACCTGGGTCAATTCAAGACGGGTTAAGATTTCCTGTTCGGGATTGACGTCGATCACCAGGCGGGTAACCTGCCGCTGGGGCAACCCCAGTCCATCGGCAAAAAACGCTCCCTTGAGGTCAACCGGGGTCTTGAACTTAAGGGTCGTGGTCTGCAGTTTGACGCCGGCAAGGTCATTGTCGGCAACCTTGACCTCGGCCCGGGCGGCGAAAGCGGCCCGGTCTGCGGAACGACCGGCCGGCAGCAGAAAACTGTAGAGTTCCAGGGCGAAATCACGGGAAAAGCGCTGAACCATCTCCTGCATGTAGGGGAACACATTCGGCCCCTCGGCCCGAAAAAGGCTTTTACCGGTATTGCGCTGCCAGTACTTGCGAACCACCGGGGATTCGGGACGGGGGGCGTCAACCGGCAGGTTGGCGGTCATACGCTCAATCATCCGGGCGATCTGATCAGTCTGAATGGTCACCTGGTAGTTTTCCAGGGCCGGCTGTTTTTTGGCATACGCCCGTGCGACCATTTCAACCGACTGCAGTTCATCAGCCAGGGCGGGCAGGGCGAGCAGCAACAAAACAGGCAACAGCAGCAGGCTTTTCACCCGGGACCTCCTCAGACAGAAGAAAAACGACAACCCGCAACGGGCAGCACACAACCCTGCAGATCACATTCAACCAGACTTGACCATTTGTTATTATAACCGAACCAAAGCTGACAACAAGCTGAAATCACGTACCCTGGATTCTCTTGACAGCATGCACCGGCGCCGCTAACGTCGATTTGTCATCAGCCGGATCGGACCCCATGCCAGAAACATCTCCCTTCAGTTTTGACGCCCGGACATTCCCGACCACGCCGGGTGTCTACCTGATGAAAAAAAACAATGGCGAAGTTCTCTACGTCGGCAAGGCGGTCAACCTGCGCAACCGCCTGCGCAGCTACTTCTCAGCCACCGGCGACGGGCGGGCGCACATCCGTTTTCTGCTGACCCGCGTCCAGGACATCGAGGTGATTGTCACCGACACCGACAAGGAAGCCCTGATCCTGGAAAATACCCTGATCAAGAAATACCGGCCGCGCTACAACATCAACCTGCGTGATGACAAGACCTATGTCTCACTGCGCATCGACCCGCGCGAAGAATTCCCGGGGCTGCAGATCACCCGCAAAGTTAAAAAAGACGGCGCCCGTTATTTCGGTCCCTATGCCTCTTCGTCCGCCGTACGTCAAACTCTGAAAGAAATCTACCGTATCTTCCCTCTGCGGCACTACCCCCTGCAGCGCTGTCGGAAACGCGGCCGTCCCTGCCTGTTCCACCAGATCGGCCAGTGTTCGGCGCCCTGCCACGGGCTGATCGACAGGGATGCCTATCAGCGTCTGGTCGACGGCGTCATCGCCCTGCTGAGCGGCCGCGAGACAGAGGTTGTGGCCGAACTGAAACAACGCATGCAGGCTGCGAGTGCAGCGCTGCGTTTCGAAGAAGCAGCCCGCTTGCGGGATCAGATCAGGGCTATCGAGGCGACCGTGGAGAAACAGAAAGTGGTGTCCGCCACCGATCGTGACCAGGATGTTTTCGGTCTGCATCGCGATGGCGGTGAAGTGGAGATCAGCATCCTCTTCATCCGCGGGGGGAAACTGATCGGACGCCGCAACTACAACCTGGAATGGCGCCTTGACGAAAATGAACTGCTGGCATCGTTTCTACAGGAATTCTACCACCGGGACCTGCTGGTCCCCGACCAGATTCTCCTTCCTTTTCTCCCCGACGCGCACCGGACCATCGCCGAATGGCTGCGGGAGAAACGCGGCAGGAGGGTCGAACTGCTGGCACCGCAACGCGGCGGCGGCCGCGACCTGGTGCTGATGGCCAACCGCAACGCGGAGGAAAATCGCCGAGAGAGAAGCCGGCAGCATGAAAACAGACTCCGGTTGCTGGAAACCCTGCAACAACGGCTGCAACTGCGACGCCTGCCGCGCCGCATCGAATGTTTCGACATCTCCAACTTCCAGGGCCGGCAGTCAGTCGGCAGCATGGCGGTGATTATCGACGCTGAACCGGCCCCGCAACAGTACCGCCGTTTTCGCATCCGCACCGTCACCGGCAGTGATGATTTTGCCTCTCTCGCCGAAGTTCTGCAACGGCGGCTGAGCCGGGGCCTCGAGGATGATGATCTGCCCGACTGTCTGTTGATCGATGGGGGTAAAGGGCAACTGGGAAGGATCAGAGAGGTGGTCAGGACGCTCGGGCTGGAAGAACGGCTCGACCTGATCGGCATGGCCAAGAGCCGGGTCATGGCCAATGTCAGGGGCAATGCGGTGGAACGAAGTGAAGAGCGTTTTTTTCGGCCCGGCCGGAAAAATCCGGTTATCCTGCGTCAGGGGTCGGCGGAACTTTTTCTGCTGCAGCGACTGCGGGACGAAGCACATCGCTTTGCCATTGAATATCACCGCAAACTGCGCGGAAGGACAACTCTCCACTCGCAACTGGAAGAAATCCCCGGAATCGGCCCGGCACGCCGCAAACTGCTGCTGAAGCACTTCGGCAGCCTGAAAAAAATCCGCTCTGCCGGACTGGCTGAACTGGAAGCGGTCCCCGGTCTGCCGAAAGAACTGGCGGCACGCGTCCTCAGGGCTCTGGAAACCACCCCGAAACCTTGATCAGGATGCTTTCGGGGTTGCCACCAGCGCCTGCCAACGTCCCTGAGAAGCCGGTCTCCAGCCGACAAGCTGCCCCTGGTCATTGAGACCGACAATCACGCTTCCCACACCGAGCAGCGGCTCCAGATCGTAAATTCGACCGTTCTGCCAGAGTACGCTGTGTCGACGGCCATCAGCATCATGACTCCAACCGACCACCTGGCCGCGACTGTTGATTGCCAGCGCCTGGCTGTACCGCCCACCCAGGGTTCCGAGATCCCGCATCCGGCCCTGATCCCAGAGAAAAGCATGGCGACTGCCGTCCGCCAGTCGCGACACGCCGACCACCACACCGGCAGCGTTCATTCCTTTCACCAGGGTTTCGCCCCCGCCCAGGTCACCGAGATCGAGATGCTGACCAGTGGGCCGAAGCAGGTAGGATTTCCAGTTCGCGCCGGTTTTCAGCGCGTAAGCCAGATCGCCGTCATCGGTTATTCCTCCAACCCGGAAGCGTTTCGCCCGGGCAAGAATCCGTGCCCGGTTACCGTCAACAAGAACCAGCCGTTCATCACCGGAACCCGTGGCTACCGCGGCAAGCTGCCCGACAAGATTGGTCCTGAGAGTACGACCGAACACAAAGGGCAGAGGCAAATCACGACCGGTTGCATCGAGATACATCGGCCGGGCCCGGTGGACCGGACCATGCCAACCGAGAACCCTGCCGTCCGCGGCAATAGCGGTCGGGCGGGCGGCGCCGGCGAACTTTCGCAGCAGCGTGCCGTCCCAGACGAAAACACCCATCGGGCGTCCGGCAACATGATAGCGGCCGACAACGCGGCCATCCTGATTGATACCGAGAGCGAACAGGTCGGATGCACTGTCGGCAAGAAGGTCCAGCCGGTAGGAACCCGTCTCAGGAAGAGCCGGGATGGCTGTCAGACGGGTGGCATTCGGAGCCGACGGCAAACCAAACAGAAACAGCAGACTGAGAACAAAGCGCCTGAGGACCGGCCCGAAAAAAGACCGGCGGTCGGATGTTACGGTGTCAGCGTTCATTTTCCCCCTCCCGCAGTCCCATCATCGCCGATGATGACTGCTGACAGACCGACTGTTGCCGGTCTGTTCTCTTCGACCTCCTGAACGAAAAATTTTAGTGGCTCATGCCGACATCATTGCCGGTCTGGAACAAGCCCGCTTTCAGCATATCATATTCGGCATCGCTGATATGCCCGGCCTCGCGCAATTTCACCAGGCGTGACAATTCACGCAACCGCTGCGCTTCAGGGTCTTCAAGCCGGGCAGTCGACTCGACAACCGGAGCTTCCAGCACCGGCAACTGTCCACCGGCACTGCCCGGCTGCCCGAGACGCAGGGAAGCGACCCCGCCCAGAAAGCTGATTTCGACGGCCCGGTCCTGCAGTAGCGGACTGTTGAGCAGATCCTTCAGATCGCGCCGGCTGCGACGGATCCGACGCCAGACATACCAGGCGGAAAAGAGGATCAGCAACACCCCGCCGCCAACCAGCCAGGGCATGTAGCTGACCACGCCGCGAAAGAACACCACCAGCAGCGCCAGCATGATGATCACCAGGCCATGCATCAACAGGATCAGGTGGGTCAGAAAGATCCCGCTGACCAGGCCGCTACCCGCTTTATCCTTGGCCATGAAATCTCCTTTCAGTGGCCAAGTTTACCACAATGAAGACTGAAGAGGACACACCTGGGGGGAAATAAAAAAGGGAGCGGCAACCCGGAATCAGGCCACCGGATCAGTCTATGACAATCGGAAAACCGGCAAAAGAAAGGGATTCGCTTGACAAAGGAGCCAAAGCTCCCGTCGGAACGGCGTCACCGGCATCCACCACGAACGCCCTGAAAGAGCAGTCACCGACGACAACTTCGACGCCGGTACCGGCATCAAGGTTCCTGACCGGCAGACCCGGTGCGAATTCATCCCGCGAACGGGCCGGAAAAAGTTCCTGAAATTGCCCCCCCGCAGAGGGGTAACTACGAAAGTTCCGCATTCCGAACCATCTGCCGACAGCGGCAGTCCCACCTGAAAAAGGAAAAATCACAATTCAAAAAGAATAAAAAACACTTTTTTATACCCGGACGATTCACGAACTGTCAAAATCCCTTACCTTGACGATCGTCCGGTCGATACCTATATTGTCTGCGAAAAAACTCTCAAGGAACGAAATCAATGGGCAAAGACTATTACGCCACCCTCGGTCTCGCCAGGGGCGCTGATGCCGACCAGATCAAGAAGGCCTATCGCAAACTGGCCCTGAAATATCACCCTGACAAGAACCCCGGCGACAAACAGGCCGAGGAACGGTTCAAGGATATTTCCGAAGCCTACGCGGTCCTTTCCGATCCGGAGAAGAAACAGCAGTACGACCAGTTCGGGGATGCCGCCTTTCACCAGCGCTTCAGCCAGGAAGATATTTTCCGCGACTTCGATTTCGGTGATATTTTCCGTGATTTCGGCGGTGGTGAAGACCTGTTCAGTCATCTCTTCGGCGGCGGTCGACAGAACGGCTTTCACCGTGGCCGGCCGCGTGGACCGCGACGCGGGCAGGACTATGTCATGCAGCTCTCCATCCCTTTCCGGCTGGCGGTCAAGGGCGGAGAACGCCGCATCGACTATCGCGGCGACCAGGGGGTCGAGCAGATTCAGGTCCGCATCCCGGCCGGGGTCGAAGACGGCCAGCGCCTGCGCGTGGCCGGCAAGGGCGGTCACAGTCCCGGCGGCCCTCGCGGCGACCTGCTGCTGGAAATCCACATCGACCCCGATCCGCTCTTCCGTCGCGAGGGGGATGATCTCTATGTCGAGGTCCCGGTCCCCTTCACCGGCGCCTGTCTCGGCACCAGCCTCGACATTCCGACCCTGGAGGGCAGCAAGCGGGTCAAGATCAGGCCGGGCACCCAGGGGGGAAGCAAGATCAGACTCAAGGGATTCGGCGTACCGCGCCGTACGGGAAGTAACGGCGATCTCTACGCGGTGGTGGTGATCAGTGTGCCGAAGGAGCTGGACAAAGAACAACGCCGGCTGCTGGAGGAGTTGCGGGCAAAAGGGATCTGAGGATCAAAAAGGCCGGGTCAGTCCATGTCCCGCATGTACATCATTGCCAGCCTACCACGGTTCTCAAGACAGCGGGGACAGAGTTCCCCGGCATCGGCGTACATTTCCTTCGCCAGAAAGGCCCCCATCTCCTCGGCGGCAGTCCCGCCCGCCAGCGTGGGATCGAACTCCTGCCGACAGACCTTGCAGACCTTCACAGCCCCTCCAGGTGTCTGTTCACCAGGCCTGCCATGGCGGCAAGAAAGTCCGCCCCGTCATTGAGACTCGGCGCGCGCCGGTAGTTCTGGATGCCGACCTCGAAGGCCAGATCCCGATACTGGATATCAATCTCGTGCAGGGTCTCGATATGGTCGGAGACAAAGGAGATCGGCACCATCAGCAGGGCATTGTGCCCCTCCTCCCCCAGCTTCCTGATCACGTCGACCGTATCCGGTTCCATCCACCTGACCGGTCCACTGCGACTCTGGAAAGCGATCGTCCAGTGCGGATGGGCGACACGCTGCATGACCCCCTCGACCGTTGCCGTCACCTGCCGGAGATACGGGTCACCGCGGTCGATGAACTTCTGCGGCAGGGCGTGGGCGGAAAAGAGGATGCGCACCTCATCGCGCAACAGTTCATGAAACTGGGCCAGCCCCTCCCTGATCCGGGCGGCCAGGGCATCGAGATAGCCCGGCCAATCATACCACTGCTCGATGACCGAAAACGTCAGCTCGGGATAGAGTTGGGCCGCCCGACGACGAAAATCATTGACGCTACTGCCGGAGGTCGCGCCGGTATAATGCGGGTACATGGACAGCACCACGGCCCGCGTCACGCCGTCAGCCTTCATCCGTGCCAGTGTCTCGTCGGCAAAGGGGTGCCAGTAGCGCATGGCGACATAGGGGATCACCTCGCCGGACAGTCGGACGGCAATGCCCGCCGCCTGCTTTTCGGTCCAGTCACGCAGCGGCGAAGAACCACCGATATCCTGGTAATTGAGCCGCACATGGCGACTGCGGAAATGGGAGATCAGCTTCGCGAACGGTTTCTGCAGCAGCCCGCCGCCCGGCAGCCGGATCAGCTCCCGGTCACTGAACAGGTTATAGAGAAAGGGCTCGACCGCCGCCGGCGAGTCGGGCCCTCCCATGTTGAGCAGAACCAGTCCGAGTTTGTCAGACATCTTTATTCACCACTTCAGAAACCCTTTTCGCCACCCGCTCACTCTGCTCGCTCAAGACGCCAAGGGCACCAAAAAAGATCAAAGACAAAAAACTGAAAAAAACAGCAAGAGATCAGAACGATTCCCCTTCCAGGACTCCAGAAGCTGGGACTCCAGGTCTTCTTGGTGACCTTGGTGTCTTGGTGGCCGCCTTAGAAGTCCCCTACTTGCCACTTAATTCATGGACACACTCGACCATGTACTTCGCATGCTCCGGATCAACCGTCGGCAGAATGCCGTGACCGAGGTTGAAGATATGCCCCGGGCGGCCGCCGTTTTCATCCAGAATCCGCTGCACCTCGCGACGGATGTGCTCCTTCGGCGCATACAGCACCGTCGGGTCGAGGTTGCCCTGCACCGCGATGTCGGTACCGAGGATGTCACGGGCGGCACCGAGGTTGACGTGCCAGTCGAGCCCGACCACGTCGGAACCGGCCAGCCTGACCTTGTCAAGCATGGTGCCGGAACCCTTGACGAAATGAATGATCGGCACACTCTTGTCGAGCCCTTCGATCAGCTTCCGGGTGTAGGGCAGAACGTATTTTTCATAATCAAGGGGTGAGACGATGCCGCCCCAGGTGTCGAAGATCTGGATCGCCTGGGCGCCGGCCGCGACCTGTTCGTTGAGATAGAGGCGATCCATCTCGGTGACCTTTTCCATCAACTGGGCGTAGAGTTCGGGAGCGCCGTACATCATCCGCTTGATCTGGGCGAAATCCTTGCTTCCCTTGCCTTCGACCATGTAGCAGGCCAGGGTGAAGGGCGCCCCGCCGAAACCGATCAGCGGCACCCGGCCTTCGAACGCGCGACGCAGGATCCGGATGGTCTCGTAGACATAAGGGACATCCTGCTGCATCTCGGGAATCCGCAGGGCATCGATATCAGCCTGGGTCCGCACCGGGTTCTCGAACACCGGACCGGGAACGAAATCGAGCTTCATGCCCATCGGCTCCACCGGCGTCAGGATGTCAGAGAAGAGAATTGCCGCATCGGCGTCGAGGTAGTCGATCGGCTGAATGGTCACCTCGGCAGCCAGTTCCGGCGTCTTGCAGAGTTCCAGAAAACTGACCTTGGAACGCACCTCGCGGTACTGGGGCAGAAAACGCCCCGCCTGACGCATCATCCAGACGGGAGTATAGTCGGTCTTTTCACCGCGGCATGCTTTAAGGAAGGTATAATCCTGGGACATGGGCTTGTTGCCTCCTGGTAAATTTATGAATTTTGTAGGGGCGCTGCTTGCCGCGCCCTTCTTTTTCATCCGTAAACGGGGCGCGGCAAGCAGCGCCCCGACAATGATTAATCCCGCGGTGCGTTCTCCGCCGTTTCCTTCTCCAGCCGCTCGCGGGTGCGGGCGGGGATATAGTTGCAGAACGGCTCCTCTTCCATGTAGTCGCCATAGACGGCATCGGCCCTGGCGCGGCAACCGCCGCAGGCATTGATGAACTCGCACTCCCCGCACTTGCCCTTGTAGCTGGCGAAATCACGCAGATCCTTGAAGGTTTTGGCATTGAACCAGAGGTCCTTGAAGGGAATCTGTTTGACGTTGCCGACCGAGGAATGGAAATAGGAGCAGGGCTTGAGATTGCCGAAGCAATCGATCAGGCAGATGGTCTGGGCGGCAATGCAGCCCTTGCCGCCGCCGGTCGAAAAGGTCAGGCTGCGACGTTTGAAATCAACCCCTTCGGCCTTGGCCATCTGCGGAACAATCCGGTAGTAATGGGGGGCGCAGGTGGGCCGCATGAGAATCTCGTCCTCATGCTTCTCCTGCTCGTAGTGCCAGGCGAGAATCTCTTCGTAATCTTCGGCTGAGATCAGTTCACTCATGATCTCCTCGCCCCGTCCGGTCGGCACGATCATGAACATGTACCAGGCGGTGGCACCGAGACTCTTGGCCAGCTTGAAGGTATTGCCGATGTCCTGCTGGTTGCGCTTGGTGAAGGAGGAGTTGACCAGGAACTTGATGCCGTTGCGCTTCAGGATCTCGGCACCGCGGATGGTCCCCTCGAAGGCCCCCCTGCAGTTACGGAAGTTATCATGGATCTCGGCGGTCGAACCATCGAGCGAGAGGGAGACCATCTTGATATCGGCCTCCTTCATCTGCCGGCAGACCTCGTCGGTAATCAGCACACCATTGGTGGCCATGCACATGCGCAGCCCCTTCTCGGTGCCGTAACGGGCGATCTCGAAAATATCCTTCCGCAGCAACGGCTCCCCACCGGAAAGAACCATCACCGGCCTGGAAACCTCGCAGATATCATCAATCAGCTTCTTGGCCTCATCCGTATCGAAATCCCCGGCCGCCGCGCTCATGTCGGATGAACAGCGACAGTGCACACAGTTCAGGTTGCAGCGCTGGGTGGTTTCCCAGGCGATCCACTTGGGGATGAATTTTTCTTCCTGAGTACTCATGCAATCTCCTTTGATCGGACTGACACCTGAAATGGCGGCGAAGCAGGGACGGGACAGACCGAAATCCCCGTGCGGCACCTTTCCGGCATGAATTTTGATCATACACCAGCGCCTGTCGGCAGACAAGGATGAAGCGGTCCCAGGCGTTTGGTCAGGGTTTGGGGTTATTGCTTTCTGAACGCGCCGTTGAAGATGACTCAAAAGTGCCCGGATGCAGGGCGCCTTGCGCCCCGGGGAGTGAGGTGCAGCGGCAACTGATCCGCAGCGACAAGGGACGCAGACAACGCAGCAGACGAGTGCTTTTCAGTCGTCGAGGAGACTGGCGGAGCAGGATTGTCAACAGGGCACGGCGGGTGTATGATCGCAAACATTGTTTTGCAGCCGACCGGCCGATAACTTCCGAACTGATTGATACGGAAGCGTTCGTTGCCGATAGAAACCGGACACTTCCACGGTGCCACCGAGCCCTGAGCGATATGAAACCGATTGTCAAATACTGGCTGTTTCTGCTGGCCGTCGTCCTGATCCTGTTCACCATCATCCTCGGCAGTTTTCTCGCCTCCTGGTATCACCTCAGCGGGCAGGAGCAGCATTACTTTGAAAGTCTTTCCGACAAACTGATCCCCTACCCGATCCTCGGCGCGATCATCCTCTGCCTGATTATCGGCGGGCTGGTCAGCCTGCTGTTTCATTTCTACATCATCCCGATTTTGCGACTCGGCGAGGAGACCAAGCTGATCTCCATCGCCAACCCGGAACACCGCATCGAACCGAAAGGGGCCAAGGAAGTTGTTCAACTGGCCCATGTCATCAATGAATCGGCCGAGGCTTACCAAAAGCTGCAGACCGAGGTCAAGGAACAGATCGACAAGGCCCGGGCCGAGCTGCACGCGGAACGCAATCGGCTGGCGGCGCTGATGTCCGAACTGCCCAACGGCGTCCTGGTCTGCAACACCGACGGACTGGTACTGCTCTACAACACCCAGGCGCAGAAACTGCTTCAGCAGCCCGACAAACTGGTCGGACTCGGTCGTTCGGTCTTTGCCGTCCTCGACCGCGAGCCGATCATTCATGGACTGGATGTCCTGCAGAACGCGGTTCGCAATGGCCAGAAAAACCCGACCACCCATTTCGTCATGACTGTGCATGACGGCCTCAGCCTGCGAGTCAACATGGCCCCGGTTTTCGATGAACGCACCGACCAGGTCCGTATTTCCGGCTTTGTGCTGGCCATGGAGGACATGACCGGCCAGCTTTCCGCCGAACTGCAGCGCGACGCCCTGTTCCAGACCCTGACCGAGGCGATGCGCTACTCAACAGGTGAAATTCGCACCGCCATCTCGACCATCCTCAACGCGTCAGACATGTCGCCCGACGAGTTGAACAATCAACGACAGATTATTGACCGGGCCTCCGAGGCGCTGGAAGAACAACTACTCTATGCCAAGGAGGAATATTCCAGGCACCTGATCGCGCCGAGCAAGACCGAGAATATTCTCGCCACTGACCTGCTCGAACTGATTCGCAGACATATGCGAGAACGGCTCCACATGCCGGTCAAAGGCGAAGCGGTTGCCGATCTCTGGCTGCGTACCGGCAGCTACACCGTTCTGCAGGGGATCTCCCAGCTCACCGGGCAGTTGCAGGAGCATCACGACCTGGCCGCCATCGAAATCAGGATCAGGGACTTCAACGAGCAGTTCGCCGCCCTTGAAATCCACTGGTCGGGATGTCATCTCGACATCCGGGAAATCAAACGCTGGCAACGCCGTCCGCTGATCCGCGACGCCCGCGATCGAATGGTCTCGGTCGTGGAAGTTATTGAACGCGCCGGCGGTCGGGTGGAACCGATCCCTGCTGATGCAGAGCTGTGCGAAGGGGTTATGGTCACCCTCTCCAAGGCCGACCCGGAAACCCATTTCGAAAAACAGAACGGCCCCGAACACCGGCCGATCTATTACGAATTCGACCTGTTTCACCAGCCCGGCTGGCAGGAAATGGGACAGATGGAGCTGCGCAAGCTGACCTACGTGGTCTTCGACACCGAAACCACCGGGCTCGCCCCCTCGGAGGGAGACGAGATTATCCAGATCGGCGCCGTGCGCATCGTCAACGGGCGAATTCTCTACGACGAAACCATCGACCAGCTGGTGGATCCCAGGCGTCACCTGCCGCAGACCTCGATTGCCATCCACGGTATCCAGCCGGAGATGCTGCGGGGCCAGCCGACCATCGAAACGGTGCTGCCGCAATTTCATCACTTCTGTGAAGGCTCGGTGCTGGTCGCCCACAACGCCGCCTTTGATATGAAATTCCTGCAGATGAAAGAGGAACTGACCGGCCTCAAATTCGACCACCCGGTCATCGACACCCTGCTCCTCTCCTGGGTCGCCAGCCCCCACCAGGACGACCACAACCTCGACGCCATCGCCAAGCGCTTCGGCATCCCCATCGTCGGCCGCCACACCGCCCTCGGCGACGCGCTGGTCACCGCCGAGGTACTGGTCAAGCTGATCGCCCTGCTCGAATCAAAGGGCATCAACACCCTGGAGGAGGTGTTGATGGCGTCGGCAGCATCCCCCTTCAACAAACTTAAGTTCTGAGGCGGCCGATAAGCATCCGCCTGCAGCGTTTTGCTCCGGCCTCATCGCTGCGGAGCAGCTGCCGCTGCACCTCACTCCTCGGTCGCGAGGCGCCTTGCATCCAGGCACTTTTGAGTCGTCTTCAACAGCGCGTTCAGGTTTATGATAAAAGCCCCGCCGGCAGTTGCCGGCGGGGCTTTTGTGGTTGATATTTCGGAACTGAGTCTGGATTTACTGGTTAACGACTTCTTCGCTTTCCAGATCGAACAACTCGTTGAAAATCTCCTGCACGGTCTCGATGCGGTCGGCCTTCCAGGCGTTGGTGCCGCAGAAGATCAGCCCGGTTTCGACATCGCCGCGCTGGGCGCGGTCGAGGGCGTGAACGATGCAGAAGCGTTCCTGGTTGACCTTGTAGCTGCACTTCTTCAGGCAACCCGAAGGGCAGCGGGTGGCGAGGCGCTTTTCCCGTTCTTCCACCGCCGCGACATTGGCTGTCAAGGCCCGCCCGGGGAGTCCGGCCGGGGACATCAGCAGGCCGATATCTTCCTGGCGGCAGTCGAGATAGGCCTGTTTGAAAGCCGGGTCGGCATCACACTCCTCGGTGGTGACGAAACGGGTGCCCATCTGCACCCCGTCGGCACCCTGCTCCATAGCCCGGAGAAAATCGTTGCGGTCCCAGACGCCACCGGCGGTGATCACCGGCACATCGGCCCCGTAACGGGAAAGAAACAGCTCCTTGACACCGCGCACCGTGGCCATCTGATCATAGCTGCCGTTGCCGATATCCTCCGGCTTGGCGCCGAGATGACCACCGGCGGTATCCGGATCCTCGACGATCACCGCATCGGGCAACCGGTCGTAACCCTTGAGCCACTTACGCACGATCAGGTCGGCCGCCTTGACCGAGGAGACAATCGGCACCAGGGCGACGTCCGGGTAATCGGCCGTCAGTCCCGGCAGGTTGAGCGGCAACCCGGCGCCACTGACAATGACTTTCGCGCCCGCTTCGCAGGAGGCTTGAATCAACGCGTCATAATCGCTGACGGCGACCATGCAGTTGACCCCGACAACCCCGTCCGGGGCAATCTCGTAGGCTTTGCGAATCTCTTCCTTGAGGGCCAACGTGTCGGCGGCCAGGTAGTTGCTGCCGTCATAGAACCGGCTGTTCAGGGCAATCCCGGCCGAGGCGATCAGACCGACTCCGCCACAACGCGCCACGTGGCCGGCCAGGCAGGCGCCGGAAATACGCACCCCCATACCCCCCTGGATCAGGGGAAACGGAACCTGGTGTTTTCCGATGGTCAAAGCTGGCAACATGAGACTCTCCTTGGTTGAATCGCGTGAAATCGGTGATTGATCTTACTTTTCAAGATAAAAGTTAGCAAAATTCACCAACCTCTTCTGTCAAAGTTCTGTAAAACTTGTCGGAAAACCGGGAGGATGCTATATCCAACAGTATGAAACTCTTCCAGAAACTGGTTAATCCCATCTTCACCTTCATCGGCCTGCAACTGGTCTGGATCGTGCTGCTGGTCGGCTGGATTTACTGGTTCATGGGCAAGCACCGGCAGGTGCGGGCACTGGCGGAAAAATACAGCACCGAACTGCCGGCCGGAGGACTGGACTGGATGATCCTGGTAGAGGGCATCCTGCTGCTGGTGGCCATCCTGGCCGGCGTCTATGTCATCTTCATCTACTGGCGCCGGCAGATCAGCCTCAACCGCGCACAGCGCAATTTCATCTCCCAGGTCACTCACGAACTCAAATCCCCCCTCGCCTCGCTGCGCCTGCACCTGGAAACCATCCGCCGGCGCCAACCGGACCCGGATCAACTGGCGTCCTTTGTCGACACCATGCTCGCCGACACTCAGCGGCTCGACACCCTGACCAGCAACCTGCTGACCGTCAACCGGCTCGAACACAAGGGTCTCAAACTGACCCTTAAACCGGGTAACCTTTCAGCCCTGATGAAAAATTATTTCAAGGATCTCCAGTTTTCCCTGCCGCGGGCGGGAAAAATGCGGCTCGACATTCCCCCTGGACTGTGGACGCGCATGGATCCCGAATCGCTGGAAACGGTTTTTCGCAACCTGCTTGAAAACGCCCTGCTCTACTCGGAAGACGCGCCACAGATCAGCGTTTCACTGCAGCGGGAAAAAAAACAGCTGCATATCCGCTTCAGCGACCGCGGGCGCGGCCTGGACGCAAGAGACCTGAAAAAGGTCTTCAAGATGTTCTATCGGGTGCGGGGAACCGGAAAAACCATTCGCGGATCGGGACTGGGCCTGTTCATCGTCAGGGTCATCATCCGCCTGCACAAGGGCAGGGTCTGGCTGGAAAGCGCCGGCAAGGGGCAGGGGACAACGGTCCATATTCTGCTGCCGGCCTGGCAGGGACCGATCGTGGAGGAAGGTGAATGAACCGTCCCTGTATCCTGGTGATCGAAGATGAACAGCATATCGCCGGCGGCCTGGTCTTCAATCTTGAAGCCGAGGGCTACCGGGTGCTGCTGGCGGAAAGCGGTGAGGCCGGGCTGGAACTGCTGCAGCAGGAAAAAATCGACCTGCTGGTCCTCGACCTGATGCTGCCCGGCATCTCCGGCTACGAAGTCTGTCGCCGGCTGCGTGAAAAGCTGCCGCGCCTGCCGGTGCTGATTCTCTCCGCCCGATCCGAGGAACGTGACCGGATCAAGGGACTGAAGCTCGGCGCTGATGACTACCTGACCAAACCCTTCTCCCTGGACGAGTTTCTGCTCAGGGTCGGGGGGATGCTGAAACGCTCCGAGTGGTACCGACCGGACACGACCGGCGAGATCATCTTCGGCAACAACCGGGTCGATCTGTCTGAAGGCCTGGCGGACGGGAGGAGGGGAGAAATTCGCCTGACAGAGCAGGAAATCCGCCTGCTGCAGGTTTTCTTCGAACATGAGGGAGAAATCCTGTCACGCGGCGAACTGCTGCAACGAGCCTGGGGCATGGACCCCGCCACCGAGACCCGCACCCTCGACAACTTCGTCGCCCGACTGCGCAAGTACTTCGAATCCGACCCGGCCGAGCCGCGGCACTTTCTCACCGTGCGCGGACGGGGCTACCGGTTTGTGCCGAACCCGACCGGCGAGCAGGAAAGCTGAGCTACTTCTCCTCGCCCTGCGCCACCCGGCGCAGGGTATCCTCGCCGACCTCGTCGAGCAGCTTGCCGAGCCGGCACTTGCGATCCTGGTGCCGAAACCACTCGACCAACCGGTCAATCATCACCAGCGCCTCTTCGCTGGTCGGAACATGCTGAAACAGGCGCAGGGAAAGTCGCGGCAGGCCGCCGCCGTTGCCGCCGACCATCAGGTTCCAGCCCTTCAGGGTGCCGATCAGGCCGATATCCTTGAGGCAGACCTCGGCGCAGTCGTTGGCACAGCCGGAAACTCCCATCTTGAACTTCCACGGCAGCTGCATACCATGGTAGCGGCGATCGACCTCAAGACCGACCCTGAGCGAATCCTGCTGGCCGCGCTTGCACCAGTCGGTACCGGGACAGACCTTGATCGAACGGACACAGAGACCGAGCGGCGCTCCCGGCTGAATGCCGAGATCCCGCCAGACGGCATCAAGCTGTTCTTCCTCAAGACCAAGCAGGGCGATGCGCTGGGCGCTGGTCAGCTTGATCTGGCTGACCTCGAACCGTTCCGCCACATCGGCGATTTTGCGCAAGACATCGGGGGTAACGATACCCGCCGGGGTGTGCGGCGCCACGCCATAGGTCTGCCGGTCACGCTGTACAATAGCTCCCCTGGCCGGGAGATCCTTTTTGGGCACTTCTTCACTCATGCAACAAACCTCGTAACAACAAAAAGAAGGCGGTCAACGCGAAAAAAAGAAAAAATTAAAACCCTTTGGGCCGCCAAGCTCCCAAGGGCGCCAAGAAATTCAAAAGCTTTCAACGCTGAGACCAGAGGCGGAGAGAAAAACAAACCCCCTTGCTTGGGTTCAAACCCATAAGCCAGATTTGATTTTCTTTGCGCCTCTCCCTCTCTGCGTCTCTCCGTTAAAAGGGTTCTCTTGGCGTTCTTGGTATCTTGGCGGCATTCTTTCAGCCCCTCTCAGCGGCGCGTTTTCCAGTGAAAAACCAGCTTGCCGCCATAATGACCGAGCAGCACCGCACAGGCCATCATCACCGCCAGGCAGAACAGGTAAAGAAACGCCGCCACGCCCCCCCCGGCCGGCAATTCGGGGTGGGCAAAATGCAGAAACAGAGCACCGCAACCGGCCACGAACAGGACGGCCGCCAGGATGATTTTTTTCAAAAAGATGGGAGCCTTTTCACCGCCGTAACGGGTTTTCCAGTCATAAATGCCCGAAGCCAGCGAAACCGGCACCGTCAGCACTGTCAGCAGGAGCAGCCAGAAGACAGCCTCGGCCAACGCCGGCCGTGCCGTGACCCAGAACAGCAGTAGAAAAACCCACAGCGCCGGCACCAGTCCATTGGGAAAATGAGCCATCACCGCGTGCAGGCGGAAAGTATGCCAGAGATCATGGATCAGGTTCGCCGGTTGCGCCTCCAGCGGAATGAACTGGTCCCGGCCGGCACCACAGACCGGGCAGATCTCCGGCAGCTCCGAACCTTCATGGATATAACCGCAGACGATGCACTTCCATTGTTGCTTGGCCATTGACAGATACCTTCATCGGGGATCGATTTTCCCGGCAGAGAGCAAACGGGCACGGAGAACGGTCTTTCAAGATGTTAACGGAGACAATCCTGCCAGGCAAGCGCCATCACCGTGAAAAGCTTGCAAGCAACGGGCAAATGCCTATAACCTGAAGCAGTGAGCTCGTCACCGGCGAATAGCACAAGTCATTGCTCTGTCTGCGCTTTGCAACAATCACCAGCGAACCTGTGGGTGCGCCTCAGATTCTTGAAAAGCCCATTCAGACCAAGCACTTGCACTCTTCATCCGGCACAAACCCACTGATTCAGGTATAATCAAGGCACCTGTGCGCATCATCCTAAATGAGTCTATTCAAGGAGAGAGACAATGAAAGCAGTTTTGATGGACGGCTTCGGCGGGGTCGAAGTCCTGAAAGTCGGAGAAGCCGAGAAACCGGCGCCGAAAGCGGATCAGGTACTGATCAGAGTGGTGGCCAGTTCCATCAGCCGCCCCGACCTGGTACAGCGTGAAGGCAAGTACCCGCCGCCGCCGGGAGATTCGGACATTCTCGGACTCGAAGTGGCCGGCACTATTGAGGAGCTCGGCAGCGATGTCAAGGGCTGGAAGGTCGGCGACCGGGTCATGTCACTGGTCGGCGGTGGCGGCTATGCCGAGTACGCGGTCGCCTATGGTTGCCACCTGATGCCGATCCCCGAAAACATGAGCTTCGAGGAGGCGGCCTGTGTCTGTGAATCCTACATCACCGCGTTTCACAACGTCTTCGTTCTCGGCCGCCTGGCCGACGGCGAAACCGCCATCTTCCATGGCGGTGGCGGCGGGGTCAACACCGCGGCGGTCCAGTTGGCCAGGGCCCTGACCCCGAACAGCAAACTGATCGTCACCACCCACCCCGACAAGGAAGCCCGCGTCAGGGAACTCGGTGTCGACCTGTGCATCGACTTCACCACCACCCCCGACTTTTCCGGCCTGGTCAAGGAATGGACCCTGGCCAACACCGGCAAAAAGGGAGTCGGCATGATCCTCGACCATGTCGGTGCCAAGTACCTCAAGCCGAACATGGATTCGCTCGACTACGCCGGCCGCCTGGTGATCATCGGCATCATCAGCGGCATCAAGGCGGAGCTGAACCTGGCGCTGATGATGGTCAAACGTCAGGAAATCATCGGCTCGGTGCTGCGCTCCCGCCCGGTGCCGGAAAAAGGAGAAATCGTGCGCCTGTTCACCGAACGCGCCCTGCCCGCTTTCGCCGAACGCAAAGTGGTGCCGATCATCGAGCAGGTCTTCCCCATCGAGCAGATCCGGGACGCCCACCGGATGATGGAAGAAGACAGGCACTTCGGCAAGATCGTGCTGAAAATCAGTTGACTCCCGGGGTCTGCCTCCGGCACATAACACAAGAACCGGCAACGGATTATTCCGTTGCCGGTCCTCTTCATGGCCGCCCTGGGGGGATTGTGCAAAAGGCAGCCTGAAACCGGTCCCGACAGACCGTCAACATCATCCCTTTTTCAAATCCATACCACCTCGACGAGACGGAACCAGATCATTCGGATCTGCGCCGCCGTGCCAGCACCAGGCTGGAAAGGCCCGCGCCGAGCAGAAAGAGGGTTCCCGGTTCGGGCACCGGCGGCGGGCCGTCATCACCGCCGCCGAGATATTGCTGGATCTCACCGCCGCCGAGCTCATAGAGATAGGTACCGTTGCCGGCCCAGAAATGGTTCAGGGCGCCGAAGCCCATGCCCTCGACATCCTTGCCCGACGTCCCGAGAATTTCATCATAGGCAAACCTGTTCCACTCGTTCCAACCGGTCTCGGTTGCCTCCGTATCGGGATTGTCGCCCATTCCCCACTGGGCAATGTAGTTGGAGGTCATGTCGGAAACGAACAGATATCCGTTGACGAATTCCAGGCCGTCACCGTGAGAGCCAGCCATGTTGGCCCAGGTGAACTGGTAGGTCCAGTCAGAGTCGCCGGGGGTGAGGCTGTAGACCTCGCGATCTTCATTTCCCACCCACCATTTTCCGCCACCGTAGGAGAGGAGGGAAAAGTTGCCCCACCCCGTGCCGGTGATGGCACCACCGGCCGTGGGCGTACTCGCTACGGTTTCGACATAATTGCCGGTCGCCTTGTCGAATTTGACAACCTCGTTGCGGTAGCCGGCAGCCGTCACATTCTGCTTGTATCCCAGTGTATACAGATAGCTGTCGTCGACATACATCTCGCCGACACTGCTGCTGTTCAGGGAACCGTCGTAACCGGAAAGGCTGATTGCGACCGGAGAGGAGAAGCTCCGGGGCTGGTAGTTGGGATTCAGGGTTGTCCCATCCGCCAGGTAATAGGGTTCATCCGCCTTGGCTGTATCCGCGATCGAGACACTGGTCCGGTAAACACTTGGCCCGCCCCCGTAATAGATTTCGTTGCCGTAGGTTGCGACATCATATACGGAATACGCGGGAACTCCCGTGAAAACAGAAAATTCATAATACCCCACCGCCAGTGCCGACGAAGCCGTCAGAATCATGCCCAGGGCCCACAAAAAACATATTTTCTTCATCGTCCTCTCCTCTTAGGTGCACGACAATCGTGATTGGCAGATGGCCGGTCAACATCGGCCAGACAAACGGTCCATGCTTCCCGGAACATCAAGTTCGATGCCAAAAAGATTTTCATGTATTTTCAGCATGTTGAAAGACTGGAGGAGGGCCGGCAAGAAACTCTGTCAAAAAAACCGACGACAACCGGCCGTAAACCGGTCACCTCCTGAAAACCATTTTATTTCAGCAGCTTCAACGACAGTCAGAAAAACAACGGCGTTTCACGCAACAATAAACATTGGTAGGTTGTAAAAAAAATCGACCCTGAATGCTGAAAAGAAAACTGAACAATTATGCTATCCTTCCGACCACGATGAGAGCGTCAGATCAGGGTGAAGCCACCGTGAACATCAATAACCTGTTCCCATGTCGACCGGGCCCACATCATTCTCGGGGGGGCTGCGCATGCGGCGCCTGATTGTCAACGCCGATGATTTCGGCGCCGGCAGTGCCACCGACCGGGGCATCCTGCAGGCCTTCCGTCGGGGCATCGTCACCAGCGCCTCGCTGCTGGCCAACGCCCCGCACACCAGCGGGGCGGCCATCATGGCCGAGGATGCCGGGCTGCCCGTCGGCGTCCACCTCAACCTGGCTGACGGATACCCGTTGACCGGCCCCATCCCCGGACTGAGCACCGGCAACGGCCGTTTCCCGGGGAAAAAACAATTGCGGCGGATACTGATCAGCGGCCCTCCCGAACCGGATGCCGTCCGCCGGGAGTTGGCCGCCCAGATCGAACGAATCATGGAACTGGGACTGACCCCGGACCACATCGATACCCATCAGCACTTTTTCCTCTTTCCATCGATGACCGGGCTGGTTCTTGATCTGGCCGGCGAGTACGATATCCGGGCGCTGCGTATGCCGCTGCCGGCAGAGGACCCGGCAGACGACCCCGAGGGGGCGTTGGGAGAGGAATTGGCACTCTACCGGCGGCTCGCACCCGCGCTCCGGAAGCCACTTGAACAACGATCCATCCGAACGCCGCGGGGGTTGTTCGGCATGCCCCGGCTCAACCGGTTCGACCGCCCGGCCCTGGAACAGATCATCCGGCAGTTGCCGCCGGGCAACTGGGAATTGATGGTCCACCCCGGCCATGTCGATCGGGAGAATCCCTTCGGCGGCCCGCCGCGCGAAGTTGAACTGCAGGCTCTGCTGGGCCCTCATCTCGACGACCTGATTGCCCAACACGGAATCCGCCTGATCGATTTTGGAGCCTTACAGTGAAGCTGTTGATCGTCATCCCCCGCCAGTCCCGGACCACCGGCAACCATGTCACCGCCTCCCGCTTCGCCGGCCGACTGCGACAACTGGGCTGGGACATCCGGCGGGTGGAAACCGACCCGCAGGATCCCACTCCCATTGTCGCCGAACTCAGGCAACAGCGGCCGAATCTCGCCCTGCTGCTGCATGCCTGGCGCAGCGGCCGGCCCTGGCTGCAGGTTCCGGCCGTCGACCGGGTCCCGTTCGCCGTGCTGATGACCGGCACCGATATCAACCGCGACCTTGACATCCCGGACCGGGCCGCGATCATCCGACAGGTTCACCAACAGGCGGCAACCGTCATCGTGCAGAACCGGATCGCCTTTGAGCAACTGCATAAGAAAGACCTTCCCTGGCTCGACAAACTGCGACTGTTGCCACCGGGCATCGAACTGGGCGCGGACGATTTTCCCCTGCGGGAGCGACTGCAGCTCGGCAGCAAAGATCTGCTGCTGCTTCACCCGGCCAGCATCAGGCCGGTCAAGGGCAACCTGGAACTGTTGCGGATGAGTGCCGCTATCTTCCGGAGCGGAAGACCGGTCTGCCTCGCTTTCTGCGGTCCCATCCTCGACCACAGCTACGGCGCGGCCTTCATCGCCGCGCTCAAGGACCATCCCCGGGCCCGCTACCTGGGCGAAATTCCCTGCGCCGCCATGCCTTCCGCGATGCGCCAGGCCGACCTGGTTCTCAACAATTCGGTTTCTGAAGGGGTTGCCAACGCCCTGGTTGAGGCAGCCACTATCGGCCGGCCGATTCTCGCCCGGGATATCCCCGGCAATCGGGCGGTGGTCCGCCCCGGGCACAACGGCCTGCTCTATACCGACGATGACGAATTTCAACGCCTGGCCCTGAAGCTGCTGGACGATGCTGAACTGCGCCGGATCCTCAGCCGCCCGGACCCGCACAGCTATGCCGCCGAAACCGAAGGTCGGCAGCTGGCTGCCATTCTCGCCGCCATCATGGCCGGCAGCGCCATTCCGGGCGACCGGACCGGGGACGGAGACACGCCGGCAAAACCATGCTAGGAGGCTGTTGATGAAATGGTCTCCCCCCACTACCTAAATCGGCGTCAAGGCGCCATGAT